>JABIPQ010000027.1 GCA_018698975.1 Gammaproteobacteria bacterium | reverse complement strand
CTAAAGCCAAAGCTGCGCCTAAAGCGAAAGCCGCACCTAAAGCGAAAGCTGCGCCTAAAGCAAAAGCTGCGCCTAAAGCAAAAGCTGCGCCTAAAGCAAAAGCTGCGCCTAAAGCAAAAGCTGCGCCTAAAGCAAAAGCTGCGCCAGCTCCAAAGACCACTGCCGCCTCATCCTCTACTGGACATGAGCAAGGCAAAGAATTTACTCCTTATAAAATAAAACGTGGTGAGGAGTATATGAATGAAGAGCAGAGAGAACATTTCAAAAATATTCTGCTTTCCTGGCGCAATGACCTGATGGAAGAAGTTGATCGCACTGTGCATCATATGCAGGACGAAGCGGCAAACCCACCAGATCCAGCTGACCGCGCTACTTTGGAAGAAGAATTTAGCATTGAATTGCGCACACGAGACAGAGAACGCAGGCTGATCAAGAAAATTGACAGCACTATCGAGTTGATTGCTATAGATGATTACGGCTGGTGTGATTCCTGCGGTATAGAAATAGGCATCCGTCGTCTTGAAGCACGACCTACTGCGAATAAATGCATCGACTGTAAAACTCTCGACGAAATCAAGGAAAAACAACTGGGCGCCTGATTTCTCCCAGAAGTGCCAGAGGCAAGAGATAAGAGATAAGTGGGCACGCTGGAGCGTGCCCAGGCAAACTTCAACACCTCTTTCAAAGCCCCTTTGCATCACGGCCTCATGCAATATGCTGAATCAGGAAGAACCAGATGCCCGATTCCACAGACCATCCCGTTGATTCTAGCCAACACCAATCTCCTACCAATTCACCTCCCAGCTACATAGGTCGCTTTGCGCCATCGCCTAGTGGGCCATTACACATGGGCTCCCTGGTTGCTGCTCTGGCCTCGTATCTTGATGCACGCAGTAATCACGGCAAGTGGCTGGTGCGCATGGAAGATCTTGATCCCCCCCGGGAAAGTAAGGAAGCTGCTGATCAGATTCTTGATGCTCTCGATAAAACCGGACTGCACTGGGATGACAGTGTGCTCTATCAAAGCCAGCGTAAAGATGCCTATCTGGAAGCACTTGAAATACTCTCCCGGCAAGACCTTATTTTTGCCTGTGACTGTACACGTCAGCAAATTCAAGAGTCTGGAGGAGTGTATCCAGGGACTTGTCGTCTTCGTCATCTTCCTGAGGAATCAGGCAAAGCACTTCGATGTCGAGTCACTGATGAAGTCATTAGTTTTACTGACCAGATACAGGCTTTTCAATCCCAGCATCTGCAAGATGATATTGGCGATTTTGTCGTTAAACGCAAAGACGGTCTTTTCGCGTATCAACTTGCCGTTGTAGTGGATGATGACTTCCAGAAGGTCAGCCATATTGTGCGCGGTATCGACCTTATGGACTCCACTGCACGTCAAATTTATCTGCAGCAAAAACTTGGTTTTCAACAACCCTGCTATGCGCATATTCCAGTAATCGTAAACCAGCTAGGACAAAAATTAAGCAAACAGCATAAAGCCAAACCCATAGATCCGGATGATTCAGTGGCGCTTTTACTGGAAGCTTTGAGATACCTGAATCAGGACCCTGATCCTGCCCTTAATTCCAGCAACAATGACGATATTTTGAAATGGGGGATTGCACACTGGAACCCTGCCCGGTTGACCGACAGACAAGAAATTAGTGAATTTGAAGCTCCTCTCTAACTAATGCACTCACATTGCAACAAAATAGACTTGTCACCGTTAGTAGCATTTTAGAAAAAACCCTGCCCCTGAATTTTCCTGAAATTTAGTTTTTCCGGAAACATCTCCTGATGCTCGTTAAAATCAGGAAAACCGTAAATATTCTCAGCTTTAATGCGATCTTTGGAGAGTAGATAAGCCTGAAAACAAGCATTTAATCAATGAATAATGAGTAGAAAAGAAACATAGCCATGTGTTACTTTAGCCTGCTATCATGTTAAAAAGCACTGAAATATAGAATCTTCAGGAACGCTCAATCAGAAACTTTTAATCGGCTATTTTCATTATGCATCACATACTGATAATCGAAGATGACAAGACAATCCGTGAAGGATTATGCCACCTGCTCGAGAAAAATGATTTTAAAGTAAGTGAAGCAAACTCGGTCGAGCAAGCCATCGAAAACCTCGATATTGATGCACTCGATGTAATTATCACTGACCTGCGTCTGCCGGGTAAACCCGGTACCGACCTGATTCGCATGACTCCCACTCCGGTTCTGGTATTGACTACTTATACCAGCCAGCGTTCAGCAACTGATTCACTGAATCGCTCACCTGCTGATTCAATAAATATAGGTACTGTTGATTATATTTCCCTGCCCTTTGATCAAGATGAAATATTTACCGCCATCAATCGTGTACTTAGCGAAAATATTAAAGAGAAAAAGAGAGCCTGCCTCAACCCCAGGCCAACTGAAAAACCCATAGCAGGAATGTCAGGAAAGTGCCCTGCGATGGCAGAGATGTTTCGTCGAATACGTAAAATTGCGCAAACCAATTCACCCGTGCTCATCCAGGGAGAATCAGGAACCGGCAAGGAACTTGTTGCCCAGGCCCTTCACGAAGGCAGTACACGCAAGGATGCCAGTCTGATTTCGATAAACTGCGCAGCCATTCCAAAAAACCTGATCGAATCTGAATTGTTTGGCCACGAAAAAGATGCCTTTCCCGGGGCCACATCAACACGACAAGGAATGGTGGAAGCTGCAAACAACGGAACACTTTTTCTGGATGAAATTGGCGAACTGCCTCTCGAAGCGCAGGCCAGACTTTTGCGCGTAATAGAAGAGCAGGAAATTCGCAAAGTAGGCTCTGTACAATCACAAAAAGTGGACATTCGCCTGGTTGCCGCCACCTGCAAGGACCTCAAGCAATTCGTGGAAGAAGGCCTTTTTAGAGAAGATTTATTCTACCGTATTAACGTGATGCCACTGCAAATTCCGCCGCTCAGGGAACGCGGAGTGGATATTATCGAACTGGCTGACAAGAAATTAAGCTTGTGTTGCGAGCGTCTGAATGTTCCTCAAAAGACATTCAGCGCAAATGCGATCCAGGTGATCACTACCTACCCCTGGCCCGGGAATGTCAGGGAACTTGAAAATGCCATCGAACGTGCGGTCATCATGACTGAACATGAAACAATTCCTATGGATCTTCTGGGGCTGGATGTAGAACTGGTAAGAATAGATCAACCGGCGCCAGCGAATTCTCCCGACGCTAATACTGCAAAGGAAAATGGGACTCAGGGCAATAACGATACCCAGACAGAAGAGCTCTCTCTCAAGGATTATTTTCAACGCTTTGTTCTGGAACACCAGAACCAACTGAATGAAACTGAATTAGCAAAAAAACTGGGCATCAGTCGCAAGTGCCTTTGGGAACGCCGCCAACGCTTCAATATTCCCCGCAAGAAAAATACTGCCTGAAAGATTTCAGTTGCAAGTCTCAAGTCTCAAGTAGGCGATCTGCGATCGCCATGTCGGATGACGCTGAGCTTTTCCGACCTACAACCTCCAACTTGTACCTTGTACCTTGTAACTTGTAACTTGTAACTTGCGACTTTTCCAGGTAATTAAATTTTGTGGTTACCCGGCAGCGGGCATCTGTGTAAAATGGGACCACAATAACTAAAGCTGATCTGAATTCAATTTGAGCAATCCGTCATCAACTGCACCCGTCAATAGTCCAACGATAATTACTCGGGACCAACATTGCATTTCCCGCAAGAATATTAGCCAAGGCTGCCTGAAAGTGCTCTATACACTGAATGATGCAGGTTATCAGGCATATATCGTAGGGGGAGCAGTACGGGATCTGCTACTGGACAAACTGCCCAAAGATTTTGACGTTGCTACCGATGCCACCCCCGAACAGGTCAAAGCCGAATTTCGGCGTGCCCGCATAATCGGCAGGCGCTTCAGAATTGTCCATGTGACCATGGGCCGGGAAATTATTGAAGTTTCAACCTTCCGTGCAGCCAATACTGACAGTGTCGAAATTCAGGGGGAAACCCTGGCTCGTAGTGTTAAACATATCGAATCGGCCCATTCCAATAGCGGCATGATTCTCAGGGACAATGTGTACGGCACCCTGGAAGAAGATGTAGTAAGACGTGATTTCACTATCAATGCCTTGTACTACACAGTAAGAAAGTTTGTTGTCCATGACTATGTAAATGGCATGGCTGACCTGCAAGCAAGGCAGCTGCGCATGATAGGCGATCCCGAACAACGCTACAGGGAAGACCCTGTCCGTATTCTGCGCGCGATTCGCTTGTCTGCCAAACTCGGCTTTTCCATTGAGGCGAACACAGCAGCACCCATTAAGCCCCTGGCAGAGTTACTTGAATCCATTCCATCTGCCCGCTTGTTTGATGAAATCCTGAAGTTATTTTTTGCTGGCTCATCCCTGATAACCTTTGATTTATTGCACGAGTACAATGTATTTAAATATTTGTTCCCGGCATCCGCAGTAGAACTTGAAAATAACGACACTGCCGAAAAACTATTGCGCCAGGCCTTTACCAGTACAGACCAACGTATTCGGGACTTGAAAAGCGTGACCCCGGCATTCCTTTTAGCGGCAATTTTGTGGCCGGCATTACAAAAGTTGTACTTCATTAATCTGAATCGAAAAATGCCCCCGATCGTGGCAATGCATCAGGCCGCACAAGATGTCATCAATGAACAGATCAGCCGAATCTCTATTCCTAAACGATTCAGTATTCCAATGCGTGAGATCTGGGAATTTCAACTCAGACTCCCCAGACTCAGTCGCGCAAACTCTACTATTACCCATAAACGTTTTCGTGCTGCCTATGATTTTGTTTTGCTCCGGGAACAAGCCGGGGAAAACCTTAATGGACTGGGTAAATGGTGGACTGACTTCCAGGAAGCTGATAAAAATCAGCGTGAACATATTCTTGCATCATCAAGAAGTTCAGGAGGCGGAAGTCGTCATTCAAAATCAGGCAGGCGCAAGGTAAAATCACAGTAAAACAATTAGCATGTCTTTAAAGCGATAATTTAAGTGCCACTAGATATAAGCAACTCAAATTCAATTCCCCGCTATATTGCTATAGAAGGCCCTATAGGTGTTGGCAAGACCAGTCTTGCAAAACGTCTGGCTGAAAGTTTCAACTATGAAATTTTGCTGGAAAAAAGTGGCGAAAATCCTTTTCTGGATCGTTTCTATCATGATCCCAGGCAAATGGCTCTGGCTACCCAACTGTTTTTTCTCTTCCAGCGGGCTCAACAATTACAGGAACTGCGCCAGGATGACATGTTTCAACCTGTCAGGGTGGCAGACTTTCTTATAGAAAAAGACCGTTTATTTGCCAGCCAGAATCTCGATCAGGATGAATTCTTGCTTTATGAAAAGGTCTATGAACACCTCACGATTGATGCTCCACAACCAGATTTGGTGATTTATCTGCAAGCCCCGGTTGATGTACTTCTCGAACGCATCCAGGGGCGCGGTATTGCTGCCGAGCAACTGATAGAGCCCCGCTACCTGGAAAACCTCATTGATGCATATACCAATTTTTTCCACTACTATGACAGCAGTACCTTGTTGGTGGTAAACAGCTCGGAAATTGATCTGGTAAATAGCGATGAAGACTATGAACAATTACTCGACTACATTCTGACTACACGCAAAGGCAGTCGAAATTATTTCAATCCAAGACCTTCATTAATTTAATTAAACCCAAATTTTTTGAATTTTTTAAAACCAAGAGTTTCACCTTGAAAAAAGTCACCATCAATACATTGCACAAACTCAAGGAAGCAGGAGAGAAGTTTGCCTGCCTTACCTGTTATGACGCGCTTTATGCTGAACTTTTTGCAGAAGCAGGTATAGAAGTCATTCTTGTCGGGGATTCATTGGGCATGGTGATACAGGGACACGACACCACCCTGCCGGTCACCATGGAAGATGTTATTTACCATATGCAGTGTGTAAAACGTGGCAGCAAGGGTTCCCTGCTGATTGCCGACCTGCCCTTTATGTCCTATGCCTCCGAAACCCAAACACTGGAAAATGCGGCGAGACTTATGCGCGCTGGCGCACAGATGGTAAAACTGGAAGGTGGCGCATGGATAGCCGAATCCACACGCCTGCTTGCCGAAAGAGGAATACCTGTCTGCTCTCATATGGGACTGACACCACAATCAGTTAATCGCATTGGTGGTTTTCTCGTTCAGGGTCGCGACCCGGATCAGGCCGATACCATGATTGAAGAAGCCAAATTACTGGAAGATTCCGGAGCAAGCTGTCTTTTACTCGAGACAGTCCCCGAGTCGCTGGCAAAAACAATTTCTGAAGCCCTGAGCATCCCCGTTATTGGTATTGGTGCCGGTCAGGCTGTGGATGGCCAGATCATGGTTTTACATGATCTGCTGGGAATTTCTCCTATCACCCCAAAATTCGTGAAGAATTTCCTCATAGAATCGAAAAACGGCATCCCCGGCGCCATTACTGCTTATGTAGACGCTGTGAAGGCTGGCACATTTCCGGGCCCCGAACATTCCTATAATTAATACCCGTCATTTAGTAACAGATTAATGCAAATTTTTGAAACACGTGACGACCTGCAAAAAACACTGGCTACTTGCAGGCAGTCCGGTCAGCACATCGGATTGGTGCCGACTATGGGCAACCTTCATGAAGGGCATCTTGCGCTGGTCGATGCAGCTCGCAAACAGTGCCAATACGTACTGTCTACAATTTTTGTAAATCCGCTCCAGTTTGGCCCAGGTGAAGACCTGGATAATTATCCAAAAACACTGGAGTCAGACTACGAATTATTAGCCTCCAGACACTGTGATGGTGTTTTTGTACCTGCCGTTTCAGAAATGTATCCCAACGGCATAAACAATCAGACCCTGGTTAGCGTACCGACTCTTTCCAGGCATCATTGTGGGCTAAGCCGGCCAGGTCATTTCGAAGGAGTATGTACCATTGTCAGCAAATTATTTAATCTCACCATGCCTGACATGGCTTTTTTTGGCGAAAAGGATTACCAGCAATTACAGATCATCAAAAAAATGACAACTGACCTGTGCATCCCGGTCAAAGTCGTTGGTGTTCCAACCCAAAGAACAGAAAGCGGATTGGCCATGAGCTCCCGGAATAATTATCTGGAAGATAGACAGGTCTCCATAGCCGCCAACCTGCAGCGTAGCTTGAAGATGACCGTGGAAAAGCTAAAGCAGGGAGAGACTAATTTCAGCGCACTGGAACTGGATGCTGGAGAGTTTTTAACGACAGCAGGGCTAAAAGTCGATTATTTTAATATCAGTCATGCCGTGACACTGGAGCCAGCAGGTGCCAGGGACAGTAACCTTGTCATACTCGCAGCAGTATTCCTCGGAAAAACGAGACTTATTGACAATATTAGAGTGCAATTGTAGAAAATTACTTTCTATCTTTTTTGCCAGGTCTGCCCTAGTATGCCTTCCCTCATTCAGGTATAAAAAAAGAAAATTGGTGTTTATATGCGCATAGGCATTCTGTCCAGAAATAGCAATCTCTACTCAACGAATCGTTTGGTTGAAGCAGCCAAAGAACGCGGTCACGATGTTCGCGTTATCGACGTGCTGAAATGCTATATGAATATCACAGCCAACGATCCTGCGGTGTTTTACCAGCGTAATGCTGAAACGGTAGAAGAGCTTCAGTTCGATGCTGTGATTCCCCGAATAGGTGCCAGTATTACCGGTTATGGTTGCGCGGTGTTGCGGCAATTTGAAGTGGCACAGGTTTATTCGGTCAACGAATCCATTGCCATTACTCGATCCAGAGACAAATTACGCGCTCACCAATTATTGGCACGCAAGGGAATTGGTCAGCCTGTGACCAGTTATGCCCACTCCGTGAAAGCTACTGGTAATCTGATTGAATCAGTAGGCGGCGCACCCCTTATCGTCAAGCTCACCGAAAGCACACATGGTAATGGTGTACTGCTGGCTGAAACCAAGAAAGCCGCTGAAGCACTGATTAATGCTTTCCGGGGCATAGGCTCGGATTTTCTGGTTCAGGAATTCATAAAGGAAGCAGGCGGCTCTGATATCCGCTGCTTTGTTGTTGGCACTAAAGTCATCGCCGCCATGCAACGTAGTGCTGGCAAAGGGGAATATCGCTCGAATCTTCACCGTGGCGGTACTGCTGAAGTAATCCGCTTGCATCCCGAAGAACGCCGGTTAGCAGTGAAAGCTGCGCAGGTGATGGGATTGGATGTTGCAGGCGTTGACCTGCTGCGCTCAGCTCATGGCCCACTGGTCATCGAAGTTAATTCTTCTCCCGGACTGGAGGGGATTGAAAACGCCACAGGCAAAAACGTGGCTGGCAGCATCATCGAATATATTGAAAAAGATGCTCAGTCCGGTCCCAACAAACCTAAAGGCAAAGGCTAGCTGTTCTAAGGAATTAGGCTCAGGTTCTCATTGTGAAAAAACTGTTTTCAAAGCTTAAAGTTGGCGCTCTGGAGTTATGTGAACTACCCGAATTAGGCATTAATGACCTGCATATTCGGGTTGATACAGGTGCTACAACTTCTTCTTTGCATGTCGATAATATTGAAGAATTTTCTAAAAATGGTAAAAACTGGGTCAGCTTTGACCTGCATCCTGATATTCACAATGTTAAGCGTATTGTTCGTACCACTGTCCGCATCAAGGGGCGCAAAAAAGTTAAAAGCTCTTCTGCAGATACAGAAAAACGTGTGGTCATTACCACCCCTATTTTGCTTGGAGGACAGGAATGGCCTATCAAGCTTACCCTCACAGATCGCTCTGAAATGACTTACCTGATGTTGCTGGGAAGGGAAGCAATGCAGGGCAGAATCCTTGTAGATCCAGAATTTGAATATCTACTCGCGCAGGATGAGACAGGAGCAGATGAAGACCTGCTGGATAATTCAGAAGAGGAATAAGCCCTTCTCACTTTTTTATGCCATTCCTGTTTGATCAAGCCCCCTCTTTTTTGGGATAATCCGCCTCGCTACGAATTGGTCGACAGCCTGTCGGCATGTTTGAGGATATAAATTGCAATCATTGATGTTAAAAGCCAAGCTCCATAAGGCCTGTGTTACCCATGCCGAGCTGGATTACGAAGGATCCTGCGCTATTGATGGCAATATGCTGGATAACGCTGAAATTCGTGAATTTGAGCAAATTCAAATCTATAACATCACCAATGGTGAACGTTTTACCACTTATGCAATTCGTGCAGAAACTGGTTCTGGTATCATTTCAGTTAATGGCGCAGCTGCCCATAAGGCCGATGTAGGGGACAGAATAATTATCTGTGCTTACGGCAGCTATAGCGAAGCTGAATTACTTAATCACAAACCCAAACTGGTCTATCTGGATGAGAAAAATACTATTATAAGATCCAGTAACACCATCCCCGTGCAGGCAGCCTGATATACAATGAACAGACGCCTGAATGCAATTAACGCAATAATCGAGGTGTCCCCGTGTCAGATATTCTTACCTACCCAGTCCCCGAAGATTTAAAAACCTCAGCCCATCTGAACAAAGAACAATACGAGGCTATGTACAAAGCCTCCATCGAAGATCCTGATACATTCTGGGGCGAACAGGCCACTACTTTTCTGGACTGGATCAAACCCTTCGACCAGGTTAGTGACTGTGACATGGAAAAAGGGCTGATTAATTGGTTCGGTGGCGGCAAACTCAATGCCACGGTTAACTGTATCGACCGTCACCTGCCAGAGCGAGCTAATCAGAATGCCTTCCTTTGGGAAGGTGATGAGCCCGGTAGTGAACGTAAAATTACCTACCAGGAGCTGCATGATCAGGTGTGTGCTTTAGCCAATGTGCTAAAACAGCGCGGCGTGCATAAAGGTGATCGCGTCTGTATCTATATGCCGATGATTCCCGAAGCTACCTTTGCAATGCTGGCCTGTGCCCGCATCGGTGCTGTGCATTCAGTAGTATTTGGCGGCTTTTCTCCTGATTCTCTTAAAGACAGGATCCTGGATTCTGATTGCCAGGTGGTCATTACCTCTGATGAGAGTGTACGTGGCGGCCGCAATTTCCCACTGAAAGTAAATACAGATGCCGCTGTTGCCCAGTGCCCGGATGTACATACTGTACTGGTGGTAAAACGAACTGGCGGCGATATTGACTGGAATAATGACAGGGATCTCTGGTACCACGAGGCTACTGAAAAAGCGGCTAAAGAGTGTGAGCCTGAAGTAATGGACAGCGAAGATCCCCTGTTCATTCTTTACACCTCAGGGTCAACTGGCAAACCCAAAGGTGTATTACATACCACCGGCGGATATCTGCTGATGGCAGCTATGACCCACAAATATGTATTTGATTATCATGAAGGTGACGTCTACTGGTGCGCTGCTGATGTGGGTTGGGTAACCGGACATACCTATATTGTTTATGGCCCTCTCTGCAATGCAGCGACGTCAGTGATATTTGAAGGAGTCCCCACCTATCCGGACTATTCACGTTTCTGGCAGGTCATTGATAAATACAAGGTGAACTCCTTTTATACCGCACCAACAGCAATTCGTGCCTTGATGGCTCAGGGTAATGACCCGGTAACAAGCACTTCCCGACAATCACTGAAAATTCTCGGCACAGTAGGCGAGCCCATTAATCCGGAAGCCTGGGAATGGTATTACCATATTGTCGGCAATGAGCAATGCCCGATCATGGACACCTGGTGGCAGACCGAAACCGGCGGCCAGATGATCACCCCACTTCCCGGTGTGACGCCTCTTAAACCCGGCTCGGCGACCCTGCCCTTTTTCGGTGTAAAACCCGCGCTTGTCGATCCGGAAGGCAAAATACTGGAAGGTGCGACTTCTGGCAATCTGGTGATTACCGAATGCTGGCCAAGCCAGATTCGGACTGTTTATGGCGACCATAAACGCTGTGTCGACACTTATTATTCAACCTACCCGGGTTATTACTTTACCGGTGACGGTGCCAGACGCGATGAAGATGGTTACTGGTGGATTACCGGACGTGTAGATGATGTGCTTAATGTCAGCGGTCACCGCCTGGGTACAGCAGAAATTGAAAGCTCACTGGTCTTGCATGAAAGTGTTGCTGAAGCGGCAATTGTCGGCTTTCCACACGACATCAAGGGTCAGGGCATATATGCCTTCGTCAGCCTGATGGTAGGTGTTGAGGAAAGCGATGCCCTTAAAGAAGAGTTACGTGCTTTTGTCGCCAAAGACATCGGAGCTATCGCGAAACCGGAAATCATCCAATGGGCACCCGGCTTGCCGAAAACTCGCTCAGGAAAGATCATGCGCCGCATTCTGCGCAAGATTGCTGCCAATGAGATGGACAGCCTGGGTGATATTACTACTCTGGCAGATCCGTCCGTGGTGGATCACCTGGTGGAAAACCGGCCTAATAAATAGCGCGAGGCTTGTGCTGCATATTTTTGGCTGCCGGATTTTTTTATCTGCTTAAGAGCGACTATCGCAGTAAGCAAACTGCTCATAGTAGTTTGAGGAATGGCGCTATTTTATTCGGGTATCTTCATTAGTATCGTCAGCCACTTCAGTTTCAGGAGCGTTTTGACTACGCGTTAGAAGAAAGAAACTGCAGCAAGTCATCACAAAAAGTGGGATCAATAAGGGATATAAATAATCCGGGTGCAATATCGAGGATCTGTAATTAAAAATTTCAAAAGCATAGGCAACGGTTGTTCCAATAAAAGCAACAACGAAAGCCAGCATAAGCCCGGCCAATAAATTTGATGTTTTCATTTTTACCAACAAACAAAGCGGAACAATAACAAGCGTATTGGCTATGGCAGCAGCGAGATAAGCGAACAACAGCAGCAATACTTCAAAAACAAGGGGAATATAATCTGAGTCAGGCCTGTGCATTAACTCCCAGGACTGAGGAATAGTAAACAGAATTGCAGCAGTCCAGGGACTTAATAACAGGGCTTTTCTCATATTACGACTCGGGGTAAGAGCTTCCGCTCATAGATTATTCCAATTTTAAATCTGTGTGACTTACCAGGCGGACCTTGTCCGCCATGTCGAATGACGGGCTGCGCCCTTTGCCGACCTAATTCTTCACTTTTAACGTTGAATTAATTCGGGGTTAAAACCCCTCCTACAAACTTTCCACTTTTAGGTATGAATTCATTCGGGGTTGAAACCCCTCCTACATACTTTCCACTTGTACCTTATACCCACTATAAGTGAAGCCTAAATATTCTCACATCTATCATTAAAACTATTTAGATACCCAGTAGCGTTGCATTTCCAGGAACAGAAACGAGGCGGTCCAGGTAATTAAAACCAGGCCTGTCAGGGATTCAATTCCGGCCAGGAAGCGAATTCCACCAAAGGGTTCTATATCGCCATAGCCAAGTGTTGTAAACGTAGTAAAGGAAAAATAGATGCAGTCTGCCTGGCCAATTACAAAACGCCCTTCCAGATAACCCAGACCTTCCTGCTGATGCATAAAGAAATAGGTATAGCCGAAAATGAGCACTTCCAGGACATGGGCAATCAAGGCACCAAATACACCTAATACAAGGCGGTAGCGATATTTTATCCTGATAACCGGCATCACCCGTGTCAGCCAATACAGGATTTCGTAGTGCAGCAGGACTACAACTGCAACACTCAGGACAAAAATTAACAACAAAATCATGCTGATTCTCTGCTTACACGCTATACAACTTTATTTGCAGGATACCTTAACGGATTTGGCAAGAAACTCAATGGCTCAGGCTTATTGACAAGGTGTCGACGAAAGCAAGCTTTTAAAGTCAGGATTAGAGTTTGCCTTCCAGCTTTGGCCGCAGTTTGTTAATTAACGCTACCAGAGAAAGCATCACTGGCACTTCAACCAGCACACCAACAACCGTTGCCAATGAAGCACCAGAATTCAAACCAAACAGTGAAATGGCAACTGCAACAGCCAATTCAAAAAAGTTTGAGGTGGCAATCAGACAGGCTGGCCCAGCGATTCGATGAGGTAGTTTAAGCAGATATGCGACAAACAAAGTAATAAAAAATATGCCATAGGTCTGCAATAACAATGGAATGGCAATGAGAAAAATTATCAAGGGTTCACTAAGGATGGTACTGGCCTGAAAACCGAAAAGAAGCACTACTGTCAGGAGAAGCCCACTAATTGACCAGGGCTTCATCAGTGCAAGAAACCTGTCCAGTCTCGTATGATCATCCTGGCTATCAAGAAGTTGCCGGGTGAATATACCAGCCACCAGAGGCAATAACACATAGAGACAAACTGATAACAATAATGTTTGCCAGGGCACAGAGATATCGGAAACACCCAACAGAAAAGCGGCAATCGGCGCAAAGGCAAAAATCATGATGATGTCATTTACCGAGACTTGCACCAGAGTGTAATTAGGATCCCCTTTGGTTAGTTGACTCCAGACAAACACCATCGCAGTACAGGGAGCCACACCTAACAGGATCATGCCGGCAATGTACTCTCCGGCACTTTGCGGATCCACCAGGTCGACAAAAAGAACACGGAAAAACAACCAGGCAACAAAAGCCATAGAGAAAGGTTTGATCAACCAGTTGATTACACAAGTGAGAATCAGCCCTTGAGGCTTGGTGCCGATTTCCTTTAATGAGGAAAAATCTACCTGGGTCATCATCGGGTAAATCATGACCCAGATCAGCATGGCAACAACAATGTTAACGTGAGCGATTTCCAGTGCCGCAACCAATTCAAAAAAACCAGTGAAGTAGCTGCCAAATAACACACCTGCAATGATGGCAAGGAAAACCCAAACTGTCAGATAGCGCTCAAACAGGCCCATTCTTTATTTCCTGATATTTTTAATTTTGTGCAAGAGTCTCTAGAGAGTCGATAACAACAGCTTTATCAGCCCCTCCATTGATCATGCCAACAATCCTATCCAATCTGGCCATCAGTGTATCTATTGTGTCCTGAAAAGCGAGCATCACTGAATCCCCGCTTCCCTCCAAAGCACTAGGATCTGCAAGTCCCCAATGTACTTTTTTAGTGTTAGAAAAGCAGACCGGGCAAGTTTCATTTGCTGCATTATCGCAGACAGTAATAACAACATCCGGGGCAAAATCTTCAAGTTCATCCCAGGATTTACTATGTAAGCCAGCCACAGAAATACCTGCTGCCTTCAAGGCCTCAAGGCTCAGAGGGTGAATTTTTCCTGCCGGCTCACTGCCTGCACTGGCTGCTATTATTTTCCCGGCACCAAGATGTTGGGCAACTGCTTCAGCAAGTATGCTGCGACAACGATTATGGGTACATATAAAAAGTATCTTAACCAAAACCTTCATACCCTCAAACAATGTCGATCTTGAAAATTTATCCCGGTGAGATATTAAACGAAAAATATTTAATTTCCATTAAGGTTAACAACTCTTACGAAAATTGTGCAAATCTGCTATTTTTTTATTTAATTGAACAAATCAGAAAGAAGCGGCAATGTCCTGGCAAACTCTTAAAGCGTATCTGAATGTTAAAAAATTTGGCTTTTTATCCCTTTGTGCAGTGTCAGTTTTCACCTATGCACAGCAGGGTGACCTGACTCTCACTGTTGAGGCTGGCGGTGCAGAACATGGCAAGGGACAAGCCCTTTTTGATCTTTTCGATTCTGAAGAGAGTTTTCTTGCGCAGCCCCTGATTTCTTTAACAGCATCCATTGATACTAAAGGACAGGCTATTTTTGTTTTACCTGGATTGAGTGCGGGGACCTACGCATTTTCTGTCATCTATGATGAAGACAGCGATGGAGAACTAAAAACGGGATTTCTGGGTATACCCAAAGAAAAAGTCGCCGTATCCAATAATGCCAGACCCCGCTTTGGTCCGCCAAGATACAAAGATGCGGTATTCACTTTATCGGAATCCACCCGCATGTCTGTAAGACTGGATGATGCTCAATAAATCAACCCAGGGATATCGATTACATAACGTTGCAGCTGGAATCTGTCACCTGGCAAAGTTGCCGTTACATCGCCAGGGAGATAACCCGATTCACTGAGCAGGTAAGCAACAATGCTGGCGTAATCTTCCGGGGAGAGTCCACCCGGATTTACCGGGGGCATAGACAGGGAAATATCCTGGTAGATATCACCCAGAGAGAAACTTCCCCATTTCGCCTGCAGGCTTTGCCCCGAATAATTTTCCGTGGCATGACACTCACTACAGTGCTGTGCAAAAACACGTGCACCGCGGGCAACCTGGGCAGCACTGAATACTCCCTCGCTAACCGAAACAGTCATGACCTCTGCTCTTACCGGACGCGGTACCTGAGTTGGATTGCGTTCAGGCAAGGCAAATACCCAGATCACTCCGGCACCCTGAGTCACATCCACATCAACCAGCCGGCCTAAGGTGCCAGTTTGTGCAGCCAGCCCGCCGGCAGTAATAGCAACGTATTGCTTGCCTTCTATTTCATAGCTAATCGGCGCACCCGAAATATCGCCATTGAGTCGTGTCTGCCACAACAGTTGACCATTTTTGTCATTCAGTGCAAAGAACTGCCTGTCGGCAGTACCACCAAAAACAATGCCTCCGCCAGTGGACAAGGCCGAAGCCGTCATCGGTGCCCCGCTTTGGGGTTTCCACACCCATTCACGCGTACCCGTCACCGGATCAAAGGCCACGAATTCACCAACAAAGTCATAACCCGGTGCCAGCGATGGCGTATAGGTTGTCCCGGTCAGACCAAAGCGCGAATGCCTGATCGGCGTCACCACAATGGCGTTCATGCATGAGTTGTTAACACCCAGATAATAGAGGCCTGTTTCAGAACTGAAGCTGGGGGCGTTGAGATTACGAGCGCCATGAGGATGGGGGCACACCTGAAACACTTTGCCCGAATCCACATCCTCGGGCTGCGGGACTGTGTCCGGGTTGTATATCGGTCTGCCTTCTTCGGTCCAGCCGGTAATAGTGTTGTCATAAGCAGTACGAAAGGCATGCAGGAATTCACCGCTTTCCCGGTCAAGTACAACTGCCCAGCCGATCTTGCCGTGCTGGATCAGCGCCTTGCGCATCCTGCCATCAATCTCCAGATCCACCAGCATGCTTTCATAGGTGGCGCGATCCCAGTTGTCCTCAGGCACCAGTTGATAGTGCCAGCGCAGCTCACCGCTATCAGCATCTATAGCAATAACACTATTAGCGTACAAGGCATCGCCATGGCCTTCCGGTGTTGTGGTCCAGGGCGCAGGCTGGCCGGTGGGTGCGTAAACCAGATTCAGCTCGGGATCAAAACTGATAGTGTTCCAGGTAGCAGCCCCGGCCGGTGGGTATTCGGTATTCCAATTCCAGGTCTCGGCACCGGGATCATCAGGACCGGGAATGGTATAGAAGGTCCATAGAATTTCACCGGTTTGTGCATCCAGTGCCTTGAGAGAGCCACGCGCGGCAAAGTCACCGCCGGACATGCCCAGGAAAATTTTTCCGTTTGCTATCAAGGGTGGATGGGCATGACCTTCCCCGTCCCGATAATCAGCGGTCTTGCTTTGCCAACGTTGCTCTCCCGTACGTGCATCCAGTGCCACCAGATAACTGTCAGAGGTACCCCAGTAAATAGTGTCGCCATAAATTGACACGCCACGAAAACGGCGGTTGGCTTCAGACAGTGCAATGTCGTCAGGAAAGGTACGCGTATGACTCCAGACCAGTTCTCCGTTCACTGCATCCAGCGCCAGAATGCGGCCTGTGCCTTCACCGATATACATAAGCCCGTTGGCCACTATCGGTGTAGCAAGCCAGCGTGAGCCATCACTCATGGAATAGGTCCAGACAGAGCGCAAGTCATCCACATTGCGCCGGTTTATCTCATCAAGGGGACTAAATCCGGTGACGTCATAGGTACGCCGATAACTCATCCAGTCGCCAGCTTCAGGGGCATGCAGACGTTCGTTGGAGACTGACACCCAGTCCTCAGATCTATCCTGGGAATGGACTATCGTCGTCAGTAAGCCTAAAACAATGAACGTCAGTGTGCGGTGAATGCCAACAATTCCCGGCATGAAAATCTCCCTTAAAGCATTTGTCAGATTGTGCCGTGAGTATAGGGGTAATGGGAAAGAAAAATACAGCCCGGAAGGACAGGAACAAGGGAATTAAAGCAAAATTGGAAAAAAAAACGGTGACATATTTAATGTCACCGTTTTTTATCTTCGTCTCAACAAGGTCTGTTTACCCTGCCCACGAAACGTTCAACTCACCGCCTAGACAGTCAATCTATTGGTTGCAATACCAATGGTCTCGACTTCCGCGCCCATCACATCAGCGATGCCAAGCAACAGGTTAGAGGTAGGTTCATCCTTGGTAGCCTGGATATGGCGGTTGCCTTCAATACGGCCATTAGCACCACCCACCAGCAATGCTGGAACGTTATGCCGGTCATGCAACAAACCGTTACTCATGCCGGCACCGAAATACAGCAGTGTCGAATCAAGCAACGAACCGTCACCATCCGGGGTCTCAGCAAGTGATGCAACGAACTCGGCAAATTTCTGCATCTGGTAGGTAGTAATCTTGGCATATTTGTCGAGGCTTTCTTCAGTGTTCTTGTGATGCGTAACATTGTGATGAGGCTCGTTCACACCAATGTGTGCATAGCTACGACCTGTGGCCTCATGCCCGGTCAGGAAACTGAACACGCGGGTCATATCGCCCTGATAGGCGAGGCGCATCAGATCATAAGTCAGGGTCATGTGCTGATCGAAATCATCAGGAATGCCAACCGGTCCACCAGTGGTGTTCGCAATTACACTGGAGCGTGAGGACAATCTCTGGATCTGCGCCTCAATCCGGCGGATATTGGTCATGTACTCATCCAGCAATGCACGGTCACCGGCACCCAGCATGCTATCGAGACGATTACTCTCGTCCAGAATCGAATCAAGCATGCTTTCCTTGGTTGCCAGACGACGCAGGCGCTGTTCCGGGGTGCCTGGATCGCCAAACATGCGCTCGAAGGTCACCTGGGGAGACACTGCCACAGGCAGCGGGCTTTGATCGTCATACCAGGACAAGGTGTTGAAATACATGCAGGGATAGTTGTCGCAAGCCCCGGCTGATGTACCCATGTCTTCGGTGCCAACCTCAAGAGAACGCAGTGGCGTATCGCCACCGATAGCATCGGCGATGTGCTGGTCGATAGTTTTCTTGGAACGCAGTTCATTGAAATCCCCATTTTCACTGAGCGGACCTGAGCCATTCAGAAATGCAGAACTGGCCCCCATATGAATACCGCCCATATCCTGGCGACCTTCAGGAGATTTAAGATTACTTATGGTGGTGACATATTTTCGGAATGGTTCTATCGGCTTCATAATCCGATTGAATTCAAAATCTTTCCCTACTTGTTCCGGATGCCAGTGACCTGGAAAAATACCATTAGGCACATAGACACTACCAAAACGGAGTTTCTCGCCAGCAGCTGTTGCCGACTGTGCAGTTACCGCTGGAATCATTGCATCAAGCAAAGGCAGTGACATTGCCACGCCAGCGCCTCTTAATAGTGCCCGACGACTCAGGTGTTTTTTCGAAATAAACATTTGTTACTCCCCCGTGTTTGCAAAGGTACTGATGTTTAAAGATGAACTGTTGGTTCGCATTAAAAATGGATAACTGTCTACAATCCCCAAAACAATAGACATCAAACTGTAATTCTTCTCAGCCGAATTCTTCACAATGGCTCGTACCACCGGCATATCCCTAGGCTCGAGACCACGACCAAGTGAGTATACTAGTAGTTTTTCAGTGATGGTGCTAGCGAATAACTCAGGATCCTTGATCAGCGCTTCTCGCAGCGCACGTGGACCATCCACAGGAGTACCATCCAGCAGGATCCCAGAGGTATCAAGCGCAAGGCCCTCGCTGCTTGTATCACGCCATGAGCCGTCAACATCGAAGTTTTCCAAAGCAAATCCTACCGGATCAATAAAATCATGACAGGCAGCACAGGCCGGATCAGCACGATGTCTTTCGAGCTGCTCACGCACTGTTGTGGGGCGATCATGTAATTCACTCGCCTCGAGAGCAGGCACATTTGCTGGCGCGGCAGGTGGTGGATTGTTCCAGAATTCAGTCAGGATGAATTTACCACGCATAATCGGTGAGGTACGGCTGGCTGCTGAGGTCAGTGATAACAGACTGCCATGGCCAAACAGGCCCCAGCGGTTGGAATCCTGCAAATTCACTTTGCGGAACCGGGCTCCATAGACACCATCTATACCATAGTGTCTGGCCAGGCGCTCATTAACGAAAGTGTAGTTTGCTGTCAGCAACTCATGCACAGGACGATTTTCACGTAACACATAGGCAAACAGCATCTCTGTCTCTTGCCGAAAGGCCTGGCGCAGGTTGTCATCAAAATCAGGGAACATCAACAGGTCCGGTCGCGCGCCCTTTTCCAGATTGCGCAGTTGCAGCCATTGGCCGACAAAATTCTGCAGAAAGGAATCAGAACGGGAATCGGAGAGCATCCGGTCTACCTGTGCATCACGTATCTCGGGATTATCTATTTCCCCATTCTCGGCTAGATTAAGAAGCTCATCATCGGGCATGGAAGACCATAAAAAGAATGACAAACGCGAGGCTAATTCGAAACCTGTAACTGCCTGATCTGAACCTGCCGGGGTATCTGAGGCATCGGTTTCGACACGGAAAAGAAAAAACGGGCTGACAATCATTCGTGCCACTGCAGTGCGAATACCGCGATCAAAATCGCCGCCAATGGCACGTTCATTATTGTAGAAAGCCAATGGGGCTGCGATGTCGGCGTCTGTGACTGAACGACGAAATGCGCGACGGGCCAGGGTGCTAAGGACTTCTTTCGCACATGCATCTTCTTCAGAAGCCATTTTTGGCTGACACACCAGCACCTGATCCCGGGTGGCCATATCGCTAACACCGGTGGCGTTATAGGGGCCTTCTATTTGCGCCTTCTCCAGGCGCGGTTTACCCGAGGGGTTATGGATTTCAAGAGAATCGCGTAACACCGGCTGCCATGAATTTTGTTCCACGGTATTGCGTTCACGCCAGGTGAACATCACTTCATGGGGACCTGCTTTGACAGGAATTTTAGGGGAAGTCAGCTTTTCATCAATGATAGGAATTACATCATAGAAGCCCTGTTCGACGCTGACAGTATGATCTTCAGGCCCGCCTATTTCGCTGGCGTAAACAATTTCACCGTCCACAAAAATCAGGAATTCATGGGGACGATCATGTCCTTCGATACCAAAATAGCCTTCTGCTACGCCCTGAAGGGGCCGCGCTGAGAAAATATATTCCGCATCTGCCGGAAAATAGTGGGTGGCGCTTACTCCGCCACGTGTACCAAGCGGCATGCCTTCCAGGTGCTTGTCCTGTGTGGTGTCAAAAGGTATTTGATAGGTTTTCACGCTCACTGGCGCCTCTACATTTCCGAGGGCCATATCGGCAACCCGTAATGCCACCGTCATATAACGATCCAGCAAGAGCGGCGAAGTGCGCAGGAGTTCTGCAATATTATCGAAACCAAAATCACCACCGTCACTAGGCAGTAGTTCCGTGAGATCAATTTCCATTCCGAATAAATCGCGGATGACATTGGAATATTCAGCCCGGTTGAGTCGGTGAATGGTCGTCGTGCCAGCATAAGGCTCATTGATCGCTGCCGCATCCAGTGTGTTTTCGAGTGTTGCAATAAAATTCGCGCGCATCGCAGCGCTTGGCTGCTCCTGTTTACGCGGAGGCATTGCCTTGATCTTGAGCTTACGCAGCGCTTCTTCCCAAACTACGGGGTTGGCATGGACATCTTCAGGTCCGATCCCTTCAAATGAAAGGCCACCTCTGAATTCGTCGTAATTGTGACATTCGGTGCAGTAGGTTTCGATCATCGACCACTGCTGTGCCAGCAACTCTTCCGGTTCTGCAGCACTGGCTGCTCCACAAAAAGAAGCAATGCCGACTCCTGTCGCATAAATCCACTTCTTCATTGAACGCCACCCTCTTCTGCCAGCTGCTTTAATACTGCAGCAATTTCAATCGGTTGTGCCTGGGGCTCCTGGAAGAAAAATCCGGGCGTTCCTGTTTTAGGGGGCTCATTCTCAACCAGCTCAAAGGGGGTTTTATCATCCTTGTTTTTAGCATCGAGAGATGCGCCCTCGGCAACAAGTGCATAAACAATATCAAGCTCGCCCGCATCAGCGGCGATATGCAGGGCTGTTAAACTATCCGGTCCTGGAACATTTACATCTGCACCAGCCTCCAGAAGTAATTTAACGGCCTCTTTCGGATCACGTAAGCCTTCTTCACGAAATGGCGGTGGTCCATATCTCAAATCATTGGGACCACCTGAAACACCCACGCCCTTGCCACCAGTAATGGCGACCATAAGCGCAGTTCTGCTAACAATCTCTTCATCTTCATCGATACCCACATATCTGGTCTCGGTTGCAGGTTTCCAGTTTGGATCAGCATCATGCTCCAACATCATTTTCAGGCCAGCTACATCTGCCGCTTTGGCAGCTCTGTAGAAAGGGCTTTCAATGGATTTAATGTCACAACACATCGACGTGTTATGCATCTGACCAATAAATGGCTTGTCAGGGTCAGCACCGGCCTCAAGCAATAGTTTAGTAAGATCAAGTGCAGAAAGCTCATTCGGGTGGTCGGCGCGGAATACAGTTCCATCCTTAGCCCGCCAATCCGTTGTGGCATCACGCATCTCGGTAATATAGTAGAGGGAGCCGTCATCCGCATCGGCACCAAGTCCAAGAAGTAGTGCGGCTATATCAAAGCGGTCATTCACAATCGCCAGCATCATCGGGGTCGATGTATCACCGTTTTTCACATTAATGTCCGCGCCATTATCGAGCAACAAGCGGATCATGGCTTCATCGCCATTGCGTGCTGCCCAATGCAGTGGTGCAAAACCACCAGATGGGAAATCAGCGTTTTTACGTTTTGTCAGTTCCGAAACACGCGCTTGCATGTTTGGATTTGCGCCAGCATCAAGAAGAACCCTGACCACATCCAGGTGGCCTTCTACGGTAGCCCACATGATCGCTGTCTGCTTATCAATTGGTTCGGTTTTATTGGGGTCAACACCAGCGCCGAGCAGCACTTTTAACGCGTCAACACTACCTGAACGTGCAGCAGCCATAAGAGTAGACTCAAGACCCTGTTCTGCAAAATCAAGACTGGCGCCACTGGCGAGCAAGGCAGAAATCATGTCGGCATTGCCATAACGGCTCGCCTGCATTAAGGGTGTTATATCCAGAGAATTGGAAATATTGGGGTCGGCACCGGCATCAAGCAGTAATTGAACGGTTTCCATCGAGGATTTATAAACAGCCCAAAGTAGTGGCGTAGTTCCATCCGCCTCGGCAAAATTGACGTCGGTCCCTGCTTCAATCAGCTCGCGCGATTGAACCACATCGTTTGCCCGAATGGCCTCAGCAATGGCGCTTGATGAATAAGCTTTTGGTGCTTGCCACACACTAATCAGGGCAACAAGTGCCACTGCGCATACAGCAGGTATAATTCCTTTATTCAAGACTTTCATGCTATGCAAACCCCTCTCTACAAATTTGACCGCATCGCTTTGAAACAAGCATGTGTAGCAAAGCTTTACAGTTTCGCCCATCGCTGGCGCGTACTTGATGAAATTTAATTTTATTATCCCCGAAATACTGCCACAGCTGGCATCGCGACGCAAAGCAATACGGGGTTTTCCTCCCTCTTTATATAAGAGATAATTTAATCAGAAAACTGCCATTACAGAAAGTATATTCCAATTGTTAGCAGGATAAGGCTTGAAACGGTGTATACAATGAGCAGGGGAAAATACAGGATATGAAAACGCTTACTTAAAATGACAGAGTTATTCGGATTGACCGGTTAACTGTATTTGTAGTTATGTTCTAAAATGCTGTTTTTAAAACATACGCTGCAGCAGTTTATCTTTCTTATAAAACTGATGATATGCCGTGACGACGAGATGAAAGACCACCAACGCTGCCAGCGTCCAGGCAAAAGAACTATGCTTTTCTTCCAGCAGTCCGTGTATTTCATCGCCGGACATAATCATCGGCACCGGGATAAAGCCCAGCAATTTTGCATCCAGAGGCTGACTGAGTGTTCCGGCCAAAGCCCAGCCTAATATTGCGCAGGAAAGCATAAAAGCATACAGGGCCATATGTCCGAGAGCTGCGAGGTTGCGCTCCCACTTCAGGGAGTCTGCCGGAGGCTCGGGCGCTTTATAAAGTCCACGCCACGTTATACGCAGAGCCGTGAGAAGCAACAAGGCATAACCAAAAGAAGCATGCCAGGCATATTGCTCGAAGCGAGCCTCTCGTGGAGCAAATTCCGTCATCCACCAGCCGTGAATAATCAGAATTAGAACCAGGCCCATGCCAATGCCATGCATGACACGTATCGGCAATCCCCAACTATTGGAAGTATTTTCAAGCATGATTAATGTCCATCAACGACTAACTAAAGAATAAAGGATGGGCAAACCAACAATTGGCTGGGGTGGTAGGATTCGAACCTACGCATGACGG
>JABIPQ010000026.1 GCA_018698975.1 Gammaproteobacteria bacterium | reverse complement strand
TGAAGGCAAAACAAGCTGATGCCAGTAATGAATAAATGAACAAACGACCAGATTTCATGACTTTATCCCTTTTCATAATATTGTTTTATGGTTTCTTTTCCAGAATCCCGAAACTAGCACAAGAACCGGACCAGGTGTAGTAATTATCGGTTCACCTCAATGCTTGTTTCACCTCTGGTTTCGCTACTTCTGGGTCCTTCAGCACCAACAGCGCCTGAGAAAAATCAAAGGAGTCAAAGTAGTTTGATTCCCATAGGCTATAACGAGAATTAAATTTTCAGATTTTACTTACACACTTTCTACACACTCAATTTTTTGCCATGCATCTCATTGATTTTTATTATATAGTTAATTAGTTTCTACTCATAATTCGTTTGTCCGAGATTCGAGTCCTCGTGGGCCCACCATTTCATATAGTGCGTTACAGAATGTTTAGTTCTGTTAACGCATTTTTTTTTACTCAAATAACTCTTAAACCGGACACTTCAATGAAACTATTAGTACGCAACCTGGCCCGCAACACCACCGAAGCAGAATTATTGGCAATGTTTCAGGAACACGGTCCCGTCCAATCCTGCAGTCTTGTCATGGACGAACAGAGCAAAGAGTCTAAAGGCTTTGCCTTTGTTGAAATGCCAAAAGCGGGCAATGCCAAAGCGGCAATAGTGCATTTAAATGGCAAGGTCGTTGCTGGTAGCAAGATTCGGGTTAAGAAAGCTGAAGTGAAAAATGCTGAGTAGCCTGGATTTCCAGCAGTTCAAGCTTTTCTCATTTACTCTCTTTTTTACTATGAATTTTTACTCTGACCCCAATTTTTGGCAGAATCAGAATGTAGGATATATTTAACAAGCGGATCTGATTTATCAGAAAAGCTGACACAGTCCAATAATCCCAGAGACTAAAATTAGAGCTCCCCTATGAAAATATTTTTTGTGTTGTTTATGCTGCTTACGATCACTACACCTGCAACAGCCCAATGGCTGGATCGTCCCTGGACGGGCATCCCGCGCACAGCAGATGGTGAGCCTGACCTGAGCGCGCCTGCGCCACGTGGACTCGATGGCAAACCGGATTTTACTGGCGTATGGACCGGGCCGCCTCCTGTCGCTAGTCTCGATCCCGCTATATTACAACCCAGCTTCGCTGCCCTTGCCAATCAACGCCAGCAAGACTTCTATAAGGAGCGTCCCCTTTTTCGCTGCCTGCCAAATGGTCCCGAGACAGAAAGTTCTGGCGGCTGGAAACGTGTTATTCAAACCCCTCAGACTATTGTCATCCTGAATGAAGATCTCACTTATCGGGTGATTCATATGGATGGTCGCGAGTTGGAAGCAGACCCGATACCAAGCTTTACCGGTTATTCGGTGGGCCATTGGCTTGGTGACACGCTTATTGTGGATACCAATGGCTTTAATGATCAAACCTGGGTAAGTCGCTATGGGGTTTCGCACACTGAAGGACTGCGTGTTAATGAACAATTCACCCGTTCGGATTTCGGCCATATGCAAGTAAAGGTGACCTTCACCGATCCTGGTGCGTTCTCAACACCGTGGGGTTTTGACATGAGCATGGAATTGGCAGCGGATACCGAAATGCTCGAGTCAGTATGCGAACGTGGTAGTGATGACTGGACTGGCAATCTATCGGATACCGAGGCGAAAAGAGTGTCTGTGCCTCCAGAAACCCTGGCACAGTATGCCGGTGTTTACCGTGGAATTTATGGTGGCGGCGAGCGCACTTATGAAATTACAGTCGATGGCGGCGAACTGATCGCCACTATCATTGGCACCTACAGCGCATTGGGACTTGGCGCTGCTGGCCTGGAGCAAGGCGTACCGCGCGCACTGGTGCCTTTATCCCAGACCTTATTTGACGGACTTGGCCTCGGTTACCGGTTTATAGTCAACGACGATGGTGAAGTGGAAAGCGTAATCATTTCACATGTATCAGGTGACTATACTTACTCGCGACTGCCTTAAAAATTATTCAGAGGCACAATGACAAATTAAGTCATCCAGAAAAAAAGAGCTCTTGATGGAGAAATTGAATGATAGTGAATAATTCTTGGTATTTAGCCGCCTGGGCAGATGAGGTTACTACCACCCCTCTGGCAAGAAGAATATGTAACAATCCTGTCGTTTTATATCGAACACTGGATGGCAAGGCTAACGCTCTTATAGACAGCTGCAGCCATAGAGGCGCTCCACTTAGCCTGGGAACAGTGGTGGAAAATGGTATTCGCTGTAATTATCACGGCCTTGTCTTTGGCTGTAGTGGAGCATGTGTAGAAATCCCGAATCAGGACAACATTCCACCAAAAGCCCGGGTTGATAGTTTTCCTTTGGTGGAAAAAGATCAAATGCTATGGATATGGATTGGCTCCATGGAAAAGGCAGACGAAAGTTTAATTCCCGACTACCCCTTTCATAACGACACAAAAAACTGGCCTCATTACCACGACGTGCTGCCCGTTAAGTGTCATTACATTATGCTGGTAGATAATCTACTGGACGCCACACATTTATCCTATCTTCACTCTGCTTCAGTGGGCGGATCCTCACCGGATGTGCATATGGTGGCGCAAAATGATTTGTCTACCACCGACAATGGCATAACACTTAATCGCTTTATGCAAAACTCCCCTCCTCCAGAAACCTATAATAATTGCGTAGCGCTACCAGAGCGGATTGATCGCTGGCAGGAATTCGAATTTGTTGCCCCCTCTACTGTGATTCAGTATTCCGGTGGAGTTCCTACTGGTAAAGATCGAAAAACCGCTGGCGCACCACGTTTTGACATGCGTATATTTCATACACTTACTCCTGAAACCGACACCAGTTGTTTTTATTTTTGGTCAGTAGCCAATGGACACGACACTGATAATCCTGCAGCCACTGAAACAATAACAGAAGAAATTCAGGTCGCTCTGGCAGAAGATAAAGCTATGGTAGAAGCGCAACAACTGCGCATTACAGAACTTGGTGAAGAGAGATTAGCCAACAATGCGGCAGACAGACCACGTGTTTTAGCGCGCAATGCAATTAAGAAATTAAATGAAAGGCAAAATCCTGAAACAGGCTAAGTTAACTTTTATCTAATAATATGAAAAAAAATAGGGACGCTTGCAAGCGTCCCTATCATTTACTAACGCAGTTTATCCAGGCTTATCTAGGCTGATAAGTATCAAAGTAAGCCGGAGGTAAACCACCGTCCTGGGTGATCAGACGTTTGGTGATATACCAGCTGCCATCCACTTTCCTGAACTCGGTATCTTCGCGACCCTGCTCTATCAGCCGTGGTGCCAGATAGACTGAATCATTCATTACTTCCGTGTAAATCATATGCGCTGTTGCCGTGTTGCCAGTGACGATAATACGGGGGTTGGTCATCAGCACATGAACCTTGCCAGGCACATTTTCTTCCGGTGAGATTTCTGCATAGTTGTCATAGAGTCCCTGTATCTCACCTTTTCCTTCATACACCAGTCCATTTATATCCAGTACCGCATCATCGGTATACATAGTGGTCCAGTCATGCCCGTCATCCACCTCAAAACCGTAATAATAGGCGAGCAGCATATCTTCCAGCTGCAGCCGGTCCAAAAGCGTTTCCTGTGTGGTGATCTGTATTTGCGCAGCAACAGGCAGCACAGTAGCAAGCGTCAATAACAAGCAACCCCATAGTGAGACTTTCAGGCGTCGCAGCTTGTTGTTTGAAGGTTGAGAGTTGAGCATTTTTATTCCTCTTTCCGATTTATTATTCATTATTAAATAACAGCTGCCTGTCAGGGCAGCAGCTCCTGTCTTATTTTTCCACTGTCTTCATCAGTCAGCCAGCCATTGGCAACCAGAGAATCCAGTCTCTGATTAACCTTGTCGGCATAATTTTCAGCATTGCCATACAGGAGTTCCAGCTTCTGCCAGGAAAATGGGTTTTTCCTGCCAAGATTAGTACACACTGCTGGCCCCGGACTTGAATCCAGATAGCTGGCAACTGGCACATCAAGGTAAACATTTCTCATTCCACCAAACGCATTGCCATTCACGTCTGTGATAATGTCTGGCTCTGCCGAATTTTCCTGGCTCACAAAAATGCGTTGCGCCCTTGGCGGAGACACCCGGGTATTTATCCAATGGGTCATGGCAGAAAACGCTGCATTCACGGCATGTCGCATGACTGGAAAATCAAGAAGATCTATATCTGGCGCACACTGATAAGCCATGGGCCAGTTGGCAAGAAATCCGGTCTGGCCAAATTTGACCTGATCCTCAACTACAGGCATGTGCTGATAATAAAGCTTGTCCATATGAGGAGCACCGGCTACTTCCCAAAGTCTGAATCGATCTGAGGGCTCATCACTGTCTTCACGTCGTACCGACAAGGTTGCCAGTACATCTCCCTGGGCAATCACTCTAAGCACGGGTACACCTGCATCCCGAATTATCCGTCGCTGATCACCATCCGGCGGAGCTAATGCACAGCGACTGATACGGTCGGCAACAACATATTCTGATTTAATCACAAAGCCATCATAGACCGGCTGATTATTGCTGCGTCTGGACTTTTTATGAACGGCATTGGCATAGGTTGTCAGTTCACTGGTGTGGGTACTTGCCACAAGGGTTTCTACGTCGAAGCCTGCCAAGGGACCCGTTTCACTTCTAAGCAGTACACCAACCTGACTTATCAGATCCCATTTCAAACCTTCCTCTGACGCTGAGCTTAAGTTGTCAGGGCCACATGTTTCCATTGGCACTGGATTAGCCAGGCCAAGACTGGCGTAACGTTGCGGATCAAACTTTTTTAACACCTCTATCGCGGCAGGCGAATGCGTGACCGCTACATAGATATCACCGCGGTTAACAAAATGTTCATAGGACAAGGCCCAGATAAAGGCCCAGTCATAGCGCCGCGCATTATTGAGTGTTTCGACAATAACATTGCCACTGAATTGCCCAGGATTTACCGGCCTTCTGATCAGGATGCGCGTGGTATAGGGTGCGTCAGCGCTTTTTACGGTCACACTGCCATCCAGCTCCCATTCATAGACATTAGCCTTGCCACTCACCAGGTATTCTTCTTCCACATAGCCCATTGCGTCGAGATCAAGATTAGCCTGGGTTCGATGTGCAGCAAGCTGAGGATAACTCTGAGCGCTTACCGTGAGAGGCCCCGAATAATCAGGGGCAGATATCTGGAAATATTCTCCAGTTTGCGCCGCCACACAAGCCGGCAAGATAAAAAAAGTCACACTCCAGATTAAGGGTTTAAGCAGATTTTTATGAAGCATCGACATAAGGTCTCCAAAAAACGGGGTCAGAACATATTTCTTATATAAAGATTGAGAATCAAAGTAATTTTATTCTGAAATTGCGCAATAGAATCTCAACCTTTCAGAAAGATCGCAACAGAAATCCCAGCAGATCTAAAAACAATAGCAGGTTCAAGTGGCTCTGACTCCTTTCCATAGCATTTAGGGGTAATAGAGTGGTAAATTCACCCTTTGTTCTTTTGGGGGTTTTTTATGTCAGTTACATTCAGTGAAGTTATGTCAAACAAACCACTGCGACTATTCCAGGTGGTTACATTTATTATTTGCGCGGTGGTTCTTGTCGCCGATGGTATGGACGCACAAATGCTCGGTATCGTGGCGCCCCTCATCATTGAGGATTTTGGTATTGACCGGGGTACTTTTGGCTTGGCCCTGAGTGCTGCACTGGTCGGTTTTGGCCTCGGTTCATGGGGCGGGGGATGGCTCGGGGATACCATCGGACGGCGCTGGTCTCTGGCAATTGCTGCTATTATTTTTTCCCTTGGCACAATCGCCGTCAGCACATCCGCCGATGTCTGGCAGATGGCATTCTGGCGACTTGTCAGTGGACTGGGCTTTGGTTCTGCCTATGCCAATGCCATCACCCTGGCTGGCGAGTGGCTGCCGGAGCGCTGGCGCTCAGTTGGCGTGACCACCCTTTCAGTGGGTACACCCGCTGGCGGTATGGTGGTGGGGTTCATGGCGCCCGGTTTGGTAGAAAGTTATGGCTGGACCGGATCCTTTGTATTTCTGGGACTTCTCACTTTACTGGTGGTTGTATTGATAATCGCATTCCTGCGAGACAGTCCTACTTTCCTGATGGCGCGCGGTAAAGTTGAGGAAGCGAAAAAGGCAGCACTAAGGGTTACTGAAGAAGAAAATGAGCTTATTGAAGAAACCCACCTTCCCGATTCAGATGGCGCCACAATTGGCGTGCTGCATCGCAGTAACAAGCGACTCAATATCGGCGTTGGTCTTGCCTTTACTTCGGCGACAATGGTGGCTTACGGCATCCTGGGCTGGACCACCACCATACTGACTGCCAAGGGCTTCGAGTTTGATCAAGCCTCCTATGCGGTTGCCGTCGCCGGGATGACCTCTATCTTTTCTTCTATTGCTGCCGGCCTGATTGTGCAACGTTGGGGTTCAAAACTGGCCATGACCTGGTTCAGCAGCACCTTGTTTGTGACCCTGCTCCTGCTCACTATTATGCTGGAATCACTGGCAGGTGCGCCAAGTGACGGGGAACGAATGTTGGTAATTATATTGATCGGTACAGCTGCGGCTTTGTTCAGTGCCAGTATCGCCAGCATGTATGCCATCATGACCCACGCCTATCCACCATCATGCCGTTCGGCCGGGATTGGCTTTGGCATCTTTATGGGCCGCTTTGGTGCTATCGGCTCCAGTGCTTTCGGCGGCACGCTGCTTGATATTGGTGCGGGAAGTACAGTTCCGTTCTTTGCTGTAATGTGCGTTGGCGCCGTGTTGATTTCCAGTGCTGCGTTTGTGGTTGACCGACCTGTTCCACCGGCAAGCAAGGCCTGATCAGAACTGCACCACTCAAATCAACAATAATTTTACTCTGACCCCCATTTAATAATGGGGGTCAGAGTGATTTGAATGAGTTATTAAATCAGTAGCAACCAACGTTCCACGCCCCTTAGAATCATATCCACAGCAAAAGATCCGGTGAACAGTGCCGTAATTCGACCTGCGATTTCTACATAGCGTTCCATATATTTTTCACTGCGAGACTGCACAAAGTCATGTACCCATTTAAATAGAATGATGGATCCTAATGCAGCGACCAGACCCATAAATATCGCCATACTGGAAAACACCAGTCCCATTTTGGTACCAGCAATCACACTGGCACTGATGGTTCCCGGGCCAACAATGAATGGCATGGCTATCGCGCCAGCCACTTCTGATGAATGAGGGTTCAGGGAGGACATGGGAGGCCCAATACCCAATATCAGGCGAACACCTATAATCAGAAAGGTAATCCCGCCAAAAATCATGAAGGCCGGAAAACGGACCTGAAGCACAGAGTCAAATATCATCTCTCCCAGCCAGGCAAAAATAAAAAACACCACAAAGCTGATCATTCCGGCGCGTATCATGAGACTGGCGAACTGCCTGATCGGTACCTCCTTGATCAGGGCAAGCAGGTAGACACTCATAATAAAAGGATTAAGCAGAACGAAAATCAGGAGAAATGACTGGGTGAATATTTCCATGGCATCACTTGAGAGATAAAGGGAAAGGCATCATAAGTGGTTTCCTTTCAGTATTCAGAAAAATGTGTAGAAACTTGCGAAAATGATGACCGTTCGGTCAAACAGTTTTTTCATCCATGGAGAGTTTTTTCTTTAGTGACCAGGCAAC
>JABIPQ010000025.1 GCA_018698975.1 Gammaproteobacteria bacterium | reverse complement strand
CTGGATCAGGCGCAAGTTTTCAATGACGGCTTTGATCGCCCCAATATCCAATACCGAATAAATGAAAACCAGGGCAATGCCCGGGATCAATTATTGCGTTTTATTCTCAATGAGCATGAAGGTGATACAGGTATTGTGTATTGCCTGTCCCGGAAACGAGTGGATCAAATTGCGCAGTGGCTTGAGGGTAAAGGACTTAAGGCTTTGGCCTATCATGCCGGTATGAGCAATGATGTAAGGCAACACCATCAAGAGCGTTTTTTACGTGAAGAAGGTGTGATTATCGTCGCTACTATCGCCTTTGGGATGGGAATTGATAAACCCGATGTGCGTTTTGTGGCTCACCTGAATTTACCTAAAAGTATTGAGGGTTATTATCAAGAGACCGGTAGGGCCGGGCGCGATGGGTTGCCTGCCAACACCTGGATGTCCTACGGCTTGCAGGATGTAATCACCTTACGACAAATGCAGCAGGGCTCCGCGGGCGAGGAAAATTACAAACGTATTGAAGGACACAAGCTGGACGCCATGCTCGGTCTTTGTGAAATCACCACGTGTCGCCGTCAGGCAATGCTGCGTTATTTTGGCGATGACATGGGTGAGCCCTGCGGTAACTGTGATAACTGTATAACGCCGCCACAAACCTGGGATGCTACAGAGTCAGCACAAAAAGCGATTTCTTGCGTGCATCGCACAGGCCAACGATTTGGTGTGAAATATTTAGTCGATGTGTTGTTGGGTAAAGATGACGATCGCATCATTCAATTTGATCATCACAAGGTTTCTACCTTTGGTATAGGCACTGAGTTGGATAATAAAGAATGGAGTACGTTGTATCGCCAACTTATTGCCAGTGGATTTTTAAGGGTAGATTTTAAAGGTCATGGAAGTATAAAGCTTACTGAGGCTGTACGTCCGCTCTTAAAAGGTGAGCAACGATTAACCCTGCGTAAAATGCTTAAGAGTAGTAAAACCAAATTACGAAAAACTCGGACATTCTCTGCAACTACCAATAACGTTTTATGGGAAAGTTTGCGTGAGCACCGTACAGAGCTTGCTGAGAACCAGGGGGTTCCTGCTTATGTAATTTTCCATGATGCCACTCTAGCTGAAATGACTGAGCGCCAACCACAGACCCTGGAGCAGCTAAATAAAATATCAGGTGTTGGAGCAAGTAAACTGGAAGCTTATGGAGATACTTTTCTCGCCATTATTGTGGCCCATGCTGACGATGGTCAGGCTAGTGAAAAAACTGACACGGTACAGGAAACTCTTGATTTGCTTGCAGAGAAATTAAGCCCGCAGGAAATAGCCGATAAGCGTGATCTGACATTATCCACCATATACAAACATCTCTCTCAGGGTATAGAGATGGGCGAGCTGAAACTTACTGATGCTCTGACCCTTGAAGAGGGCGAAATCAAGGTCATTCAAAGTGTCTTTGAGCACAGCGAAGACGGGAAATTGAAATCCGTCTATGAAGAGCTCAACGAAGAATATGATTATGGTGTATTGGGATGTGTGAAAGCATCACTGGGCAAATGATAATAGTTTAGAAAGTGTCACCACTGGTTAACTGTGTTCAGAACATATATATTTAAATACTTAATAATTTGAGGAAGCCTTCATGAAACGTTTACTTATTGTCCTGACCTTCTGGACTGTCATATGTACCAGTTTTTACAGTGTTGCCCATCACTCCGCTGTTGTTTTTGATTTAACCGAGCCTGTTATTAAAAGTGGTACGGTTACTGAGTTTATTATGAGAAATCCACACATGATCCTCACCATGGACGTTGTGAATGAAGAGGGAGTTACGGAAGAATGGGGTGTTGAAGGGCAGGGAATTGCCGGAATGCAGGCAATGGGCTTTAACCGAACTTCTGTGGAAGTTGGTGACGAGATAACAGTCAAGATGTATCCCATGAAATCAGGAAGGCCGGGCGGTTTGATTGAAGGCATGATCGGCGCTGATAACACAGCCTACAATATGGACCCGAGTCCTTCTGAGCCGGCACGTCAAGTCTACCCAGCATTGATGGCATGGATTCCAGCACCAGAAGGTGAAACCTGGCAGGATCGTGAGGAAAAGACACGTCCATCTCAGTTACCTATTGTTTCCAATGGGCTAGGTGCAGGTGACAGTTCTGCGACTGGTGCTGTACCGGGCGCCCTGGATCCGGAAAACCTGGCTATAGATCGCCCTGCCGCTTTTGATCTAAGCGGTGTGTGGCAGTTCCGAGGTGAAGAAGAATACCGTGCCAATTATGGGTCATTCGAATTCAAACCTAAGCCTACCTTAACCGCGAAGGCCCAGGCATTTATGGATGAATATATTACAGCCAGCGCAAGGGGGGAACGTTTTGGCGACCCAACAGCCCTGTGTTATCCACCTGGCATGCCTCGTTTCATGACGCGATACGGCTCTCTCATGATGCTGCAATATCCCACGGCAATCTACATGATGTCGCGGTTGAATAATGATTATCGGGTGATTTTCCTAGATGGCCGTGAACG
>JABIPQ010000024.1 GCA_018698975.1 Gammaproteobacteria bacterium | reverse complement strand
GCTCCGCCGCCCCCTGAAATACCGCGAATCTGATAGGTGGGAGAGACATTACCGGTTCCCCTGGAGCCTTTAATATCAAGGTTAGGTGAATTGGTCGCCAGATCCTCAATGGTCTGCACGCCTCTGGCTTCCATCATCGCATTGGAAAATGACAATACCGAAATGGGCGTGTCCTGCAGCGAGGTTTCCCGACGCTCTGCGGTGACTACTATTTCTTCCAGCACCTGAGCCTGTATTCCGGGTGCCACTACAGCAGCCAGACAGGCTACGCGCAATAACATCCCTTTTTTTCTAAATTGCTTTGTCCGTTTAAAATCCATGATGCTTCCCCTTAAGTGACTTATTAATTTTCTTGTTAATAGATAAAACCTGCTTACATCTCCTTTGGTTATTTTATGACTATAAATTTAAATATCATGACAAAATAAAAACGCGCCACTATCTGCGGTCAGGATAGAGATTAAAAATTTTCTCGCCGACCTTCAGCCTTTCGGTTTTCATTTCAAAATTATCCCCTTCACTGCGACGATGACCATAGGCAGTGACCGTATCACCCACATTAACTTTCTCATCATCCAGGCCAGCCCTGCGACTGCGTGCAGGAGGACTGAGCAAGACATTCCATTGCTGACCGTCTGCATCCTTGAGGATCAAGCTGTCATGGGGATTGCCAAAATCTACATCAATAACTTCTGCAGTAAGTATAAAAGCGGAATTTCCGTACCAGGACCAGCCATGATGGGCGCTGGCGAAAACAGCAGCTGAAGACAAGATAGCACCCAGCAACATTTTTATAACAGATTTTTGAATGTTCATTCTTGCCTCCTTAAATAAATGTTTTAAGAATATGATACGGGGGACAAAAATTCAATTGAAAAACTTGGGGAAATCTCAAGTTGCAAGTCTCAAGTAGGCGACCTGCGGTTGCCTTGCCGAACATCGCTGCGCTCTTCCGGCCTACATTAACATTCGTGGTTTAAGTTATTGTTCCGGCGGATATTGCTGCGCTCTTCCGCCCTACACTCTTTTCACTTGTACCTTGGACCTGAATTTTAAACATAAAAAAAGCCGGGACAAGCCCGGCTTTCTTATCTTAATCAAACACTTAGTTATTTCGAGTAGCTTCCTCGACTTCGTCAACGTCTTCCGGCGCCACATCCGTTGGCGGTCCAAAAGGACTTGGTGCATTCATCGCAATATGCGCTTCTGAAATCACATAGTGCCTGATGGCATTCGTAGCCGCCTCGTCCAGCACAGAGGCAAAACTGGTCATGCCGCGATCGGCAAGCGCACCCTGCAGCACAATATTGTTGAAGCCGTCTTCGGAATGCAGCATGGGAGATCTGCGCAGATCAGGGAATGAACTTCTTGCCATCCCGCCTACGTCATGACACATGGCACAGTTTTCACCATAGATTTGCGCACCCTGCGCGATTAACTCTGCAGAAGCTGTTTCAACTGGTGGTGCAAAAGGACGTTGGGTAAATTCGGTCTTTTCAGGCAGTTCTACCGTGCCACCTGTTTTATAGACCAGCAAGCGTGCATAGGTAGGTGCGTAATAGCCAAGGAAAGAAGGACCACCCACTACTTGCGCAACATACTGCTCGCCTTCATGGACATAAGTAATTGCACCGGCAAAGGTACGCGCCTGAGTATCCAACAGTTTCAGTTCAGTACCATCTTCGGCACTGTATACGCCAAGTGACTCACCACGGCCATTGCCTTTAAATAACAGACCACCAGCAGTAGTCAGCGTACCGCCAACGTCTACGTCTTCAATAGCCCATACTTCTTCGGCAGCAACCGGGTCCCAGGCCACCAGTCGGGAGCGATTACCACGCACAATAGTATTATCCGGATCATCATAGGCATAATCACCGCCGGTGTATTCCATACCCAGATTGAAACGTCCTTCAATATTCTCGGGGGCATTGGTAAAAGCCATACTGCTTTCCATGGCCGGGATATACAAAAGACCAGTGTCCTGACTGAAGGACATTGGGGCTGCACCATGAGCTCCGGCTGGGCCAGGTTGAATGATGGTTGCTGCTGTACGCTTGGTGTACTGAGCGTCTTCATTGATGATCGGTCTGCCAGTGGCCATGTCATAACCGGACGTCCAATTTTGCGGCACAAAATTATTGGCACGGATTAACTCACCGGTGTAGGCATCATTCATGTAGTAATAACCACTTTTGGCGGCCTGCATGACTACATGACGCATTTCCCCATCCACTTCAATATCGGCAATAGTAATTTGCTGAACAGAATCAAAATCCCATTCTTCGGCTGGAATCTGTTGGTAATGCCAGACGTACTCTCCGCTATCTGCATCAACAGCTACGATGGAGTTCAGGAATAAATTGTCGCCGCCGCCGGGGCTCCGTACCAGTGGATTCCAGGGGGCACCGTTACCAACACCAAAAAGCAGCAGGTTGGTTTCTGCATCATAGGTAATACCGTCCCAGGTAGACCCACCACCACCGAGTTCCCACCAGTTACCATTCCAGGTTTCAGCGGCCATTCGCATGGCTTCATTTTCAAAACCCAGCTCAGGGTTGCCCGGTACGGTGTGAAAACGCCAGACCACTTCGCCCGTCTCGGCATCCAGTGCTGACACATAGCCACGGGTGCGGAATTCAGCACCCCCGTTACCAATGAATATCTTGCCGTTAGCGACACGCACGGCACCGGTTGATGTGTAGTTCAGGCTGTCATCAACAGTTTGAGTTTCCCAAAGCACTGCGCCAGTGGCTGCATCAAGTGAGAACATACGACCATCATAGGCAGTGACAAATACTTTACCTTCATAGACAGCTGCACCACGGTTGTTAACACCACAGCAGCCTTTGCCTGCAACATTGCCGGGCACTTCCGGATCAAAACGCCAGAGGGTTTCACCGGATGAGGCATCTATAGCATTCACCTGGCCCCAGGACTCAGTCAGGTAAAGGACACCATCAACATATAAAGGCGTGGACTGTTGTCCCTGGTTAGCCTGGATATCGTGATACCAGGCCAGCCCAAGCTGATCGGCGTTGTCGGTATTAATCTGGTCCAGCGCGCTATAGCGTTGTTCATTGTAGGTGCCACCATAGGTCAACCACTGCTCAGGTTCACTCTCAGCATTGGTCAGGCGTTCCTGATCAACATTGGCGAAAGCCGATGATAGTTGTGCACTGCCCGCCGCTGATAAAGATTGTGCTACCGGGGCATTCGCTGCGGGCTCTTCACTAGCACCACATGCTGCAAGCAGTGTGCTGATGACGGTGAGTGCCAGAAATTTTATTTTCAACATAACAATTTTCCTGTGATTGAAGCTCTTTAAAAATTGACGCTCTTTAAGAATTGACGCTTTTTTAAATCTTATTTGTATATTCAAGCTGTGGACTGGAGATAAACTTTCAGGCTTAACTCGTTATTATTTTTATTTATATAGCTTATTCAAGCCCTGACATAACCGTGGCAATCGATAAGTATCGCGCAGCTTGAAAAAGGATGCACCTTTATTTAGCCGTGACTTGCCTGTGAATTGCTGAGCAATAACTGATGATTTCCTGATCTCCCAAACCTTACCGAATTACGCTGAATGCATCATACGTTTAATGACCGGTGAGATAATCAGCATCACTATCGCTATTCCCATGGCGATATACCCTACCTGCAAATAAACCTCGGCATAAGTCGCTTTGGCCGCCGCAGTGTCAGAAAGCTGCCCGCCAATGGTTTCTGCGCCAGTTGTTGAGGCAATCACACCTGCCAGATAGTTGGAAAGCCCGCTGTAAAGAAACCAGGCCCCCATGGTCATGCCCACAGCTTGTGGTGGTGCCAGTTTGGTGACCGCGGATAAACCCACTGGCGACACCATCAGCTCACCCATAGTATGAACCCAGTAAATCAGAAAGATAAAGTACACCGCCGTCATACCGTCATCCCCGGACGCTCGCATGCCGGCAACCAGAGATAGAAAACCGAGACCGGCTAGAAAAACGCCCATGGCAAACTTCACCGGAGTCGAAGGATTCAGGTTTCTTTTTGCCAGGGTTATCCATAACCATGCCAGTATTGGTGCAAACAACACGATAAACATGGCGTTAAGCGACTGGAATACCGGTGCTGGCACTGACCAGCCAAACATGGTGCGATCAACCAACCTGTCGGTGAACAGGTTTAGTGAAGAACCCGCCTGTTCAAATAAAGCCCAGAACGGAATCTGGGCCAGGATAAAATAGATACCCGCAAACATCCGGTCACGCTCTACTCCCTCGCAACGAACAAAAGCATAAGTAATCAGTAGCACAAAGATGATAATGCCAAGCAAACCTACATAGCTTTCATCGACAAGATGCGCATTCATCACCAGTAGCAATGAAATGATTATTATCCCCAGACCAGTGAGATAGCACATCTGTTCTACATTGATAGGACCCAGTACTTTTTCCTTCAGCTTTTCCATGCTGGGAGGTTCAGCCTTGCCTTCAAGCCAGTCCTGATAAATCAGAAAGATAAGCAGACCGAATAACATGCCAATTCCCGCCAATCCGAACCCGTATTTCCAGCCATAGGTGATGCCCAGATAACCGCACAGAATTGAAGAAAGAAATGCCCCAAGATTAATTCCCATATAAAAAATCGTAAAACCGGAATCTCGCCGCGCATCGCCGAAACCATACAGGGAACCTACGATGGTCGAGATATTGGCCTTAAGAAATCCCACGCCAGCGATAATAAGAGCCAGGGACAAATACAGAATATTCAGATAAAAGGCATCCGTTTCAACATGGAGGGAATAACTATTAGTGGGAATGGATTCGGGCAAGCCCACCACAACAGGATTCGCAATCAACAGATTGGTTGCACCCTCGCTAAAACTGATCAGTGATTCCCCCAGATCAGAAATAATAATCTGGTCAGCATCGCCTCCCCTGCCGTTTAGAGTGAGCTGATATTCTTCGCCTTCATAAGTCATTATCTGGCGCGAGCCATTGCCTTCAAAAGCCATCCCAAAATGGCCCATCACCAACAAAATGGCACCGAAAGTAACTGCTTTTCTGGACCCCAGATACCTGTCTGCCAAGGTGCCGCCGATGATAGTCATGACATACACCAAAGCGGTATAGGCACCGTACATAATAGTGGAACGTTCATCGGAAAAAAGAAAATGCTGGGTCAGATAAAGAATCAGCAAACCACGCATTCCGTAATAGGAAAAGCGTTCCCACATTTCTGTAAAAAATAAAATGATCAGGCCGCGAGGATGGCCCATAAAAGAATTGTCAGAACCTGATTTTGAAGTGCTCTGATCCGGAGTAATTGAACTATCTGTCATGGCTAGGTCTGGGAATAGAAAATCAGCTTAGGAAGGTAGTCGTAATCTGCCGGATTTTCAAGGGCATGAAACCCCCAAAAAAATAACGAACCCGGAAACCCTTTGTTGTTTCGACTTCCGGGTGCGTTGTCTAGATATGCTGTAGTCAGATCAGACAAACAACAGCTCAGTATTTGTTTTATTTTTTTCCTGAACTTTGTCAACCAAACTGAGTAAGAAGAATAAAGATTCTTAATTATAATTCAAGCAGTATATTCTTATTCACCAGGAATGGTAATGCTATGGACGTTCTGCGACCAAAGACCTTGAGGGTGCATAACTAACAATCAGCAACAATCCCCAATTGCCGGAATTCAATAAATTAGCTAATTACAGACTAACATGCACTCTATTCGACAACAAGTGTCTTTTTCGCTTTAATTGGCTGGCTTTAGGATAAAGTACCTATAAGCACTCTGGATTAGATTTCAAAAATAAGAATAATAATTCTATTTTAAGGATGTGTTTTGAAAAAACCAGTCACACCAACCCATGGCCGCAAGATTAAACAACAACGGGGACATCGCACCTATGCTGCCCTCGTTGCAACCGGTTTCAAACTTCTTGAAAAACAGGACCTGGAAAAAATTTCTGTCGCGGAACTGGCCAGAGTTGCCGGTTATTCTGTAGGGGCTTTTTATGCCAGATTTCACAGCAAAGACGAATATTTTGCAGCACTGGTGGATCAACACCTGACTAACAGGACCGAAACACTTAATGCTTTGTATTCTGAGGTTCCTGCAAATACTCTAGTGAAAGACCTGATTGAAAACATGATCAAGTATTATTGGGAACATCGCCAATTCTGGCGCGCCGTGTTAGTAAAAAGTATCAGAGATACTAACTTCTGGGATCCGTTTCATGAGCACTTCCTGTCATCATGCAAGCGCTTGATTGAAAGACTTTATCAGGAAATTGGCCGTCCCCTGACGCAAAAAGAAGAAGCCGATATTTATTTCGCTTTTCAGGTTGTACTTGGCACCATCAATAACACGATTATTAATCAGTCCGGTCCAATTATAATTGGCCAGAAACTGTTCATTGAAGAGCTGACCAGAACATTCAGTCTGGTGTCTGACTTTGATAATATTTTGAAAAAGGCATGAACATCCTATAAAAAGGGTAAAAATAATAATTTAAATCTGATTTTTGGGGCAAATATATATGCCAGGTAAATTGCGAAACATTTTTTTTATAGTCACTTTCTGTGTGCTGTTGCAAGCTTGCAACGGCGAGACCGGTCAAGAGCAAGAACCCGGACAAGGACAACCAAATATCCTTCTTATCATGGCAGATGATCTGGGATATTCAGATCTGGGCATCTATGGTAGCGAAATTCCTACTCCCAATTTAGATGCGTTGGCACAAAATGGAATGCTGCTGACCGAGTTTTATGCCAATGCTACCTGTTCCCCCACCCGCTCAATGCTGATGTCAGGAATGGACAATCATCTGGCAGGACTTGGCGGCATGAGACAACCCCCGGGTGAAGCCTATGAAAATCAGCCTGGCTATTTTGCCTATTTAAATTTTCGTGTGGCAAGCCTTGCAGACCTTATGACTGATGCTGGCTATAACACTTACATGACAGGCAAATGGCATTTGGGTCGAGATGTTTATAATGGCCCCCGAGCCAGAGGCTTCAAGCGTTCATTTATATCTCTTGATGGAGCTGCTCATCTGGGCCCCTGGTCCTGGACCGGACCTGTCAACGCTGACTACCGAGACGGCGATGAACTGGTCAATGTGGGAGAAGATTTTTATTCCACGCGCTTTTATAGCAATCGCATGATCGAGTACATTGAATCTGACCGCGACGATGGCAAACCATTTTTTGCATGGCTGGCCTATACCGCCCCTCATTTCCCCATTCAGGCCCCCAAAGAATCCATTGCCCGTTTTGATGGTTGGTACGACGATGGCTATGAAGCCTTGTATTTGAGCAGGTTTGAGCGCCAGAAAGAGCTCGGACTGGTTGATGAAAATATGGAGCCTGATGATCTTGAGATTTTTGCCACGCGCTGGGATGAGCTCAGCGAAGAAGAAAAACAATTCTCTGCACAACGTATGCAGGTCTATGCCGGCATGGTCAGTGATCTGGATATTTATGTAGGGGAAGTTATCGACTATCTGAAAGAGATCGATGAATTTGATAACACTTTCATCATGTTCATGTCAGATAACGGCGCAGAACCCGGACGCAGAGATCTCTCTGAAACCTATCAGCAGCATGTGGGCACAGCCTATGACCACAGTCTGGAAAATATTGGCGCGGGAAACTCCTGGATCATGGTTGGCCCCGAATGGGCGACCGTTAGCTCATCTCCTTCCCGAGATCACAAATTCACCAGTTTTGAAGGCGGTTATCATGTCCCTGCTTTTGCGCATTATCGCGGACTCATCGATGGCGGAACGCGCAGCGATGGTCTGGGCACAGTCATGGATTTAATGCCCACTTTTCTTGCCCTTGCAGGAACACAACATCCTGGCACCTTGTATCGTGACCAGGAAATATTACCCATTACCAGCAAATCACTGCTTCCTATCCTTGAGGGAGAAGCCAGTGAAGTGCATGATGAAAGTGAAGTGATTGGCTGGGAAATCCATGGTTATGATGTCAGAGCTATCAGACAGGGAGACTGGAAAGTTGTCTGGGATCAGGATTATGAAGGCCCAATGCTTTTTGATCTGTCCGAGAATAATCTCGAACGCAGTGACCTTGCTAATGAATTGCCGCAAAAGCTCGAAGAAATGGTCAAACTCTGGGACCAGTATGTAGAAGATAATGACGTCATTTACCAACAGTAAAAAAATATTAATTTTTGGCGCTGGTTCCGGCCTTGCTATTGTAATAGTCCTGGCCTGGCTGGCATCAAAAACATCAGTACCCGGAATTAATATTAATGTCCTGGCCATGCAGTGTAACGAGATTCCGACTCTTGCTTCTCCGTATCCTGGCATGATTCTGGTGACCGGCGGCGAGTTCACCATGGGCGCCGAAGGAACCTATTTTGAAGAGGGCCCGGCATTTGCAACATCTGTAAATGACTTCTGGATGGCACAGCATGAAGTTACCAATAACGAGTTTGCCGAATTTGTTGACGCCACTGGTTATATCACGCTGGCAGAACGAGGAATTGAAAATTCATCCACCGGCGAATTCATTCCCGGTTCTGCAGTTTTCGCCCCCCATGTCAGCGATGAACCAGTAAATCCTTTTGCTGGCTGGTGGCTTTTCATGAACGGTGCCAACTGGCAGCAACCGGAAGGTCCAGGGTCAAATCTTGAAAGCAGGCAGCAACACCCCGTTGTCCATATCGCCTATGAAGATGCCCAGGCATACGCAGCCTGGAAAGGACATTCCCTGCCCACAGAAACACAGTTTGAATATGCCGCCCAGAGCAGTTTACGCAGGGATTCAGCCGGGACCTTTCAATCCAACACCTGGCAAGGTTTGTTTCCTTTTCAGCATGATGCTCAGGATGGTTTTACCGGGACCGCCCCGGTAGGTTGCTATAGTGCAAACAATCTGGGACTGTATGATCTTATCGGTAATGTCTGGGAATGGACTGAAACCCCCTGGTTTTCAAGCCATGGCTTTGCCGACAAGGAGAAATATCCGCAAGGCTATGACCCCTACCAGCCCGGTGAGCCCGTTGCAGTTATCAAGGGCGGTTCCTATCTTTGTGCGCCTAACTACTGCATGCGTTATCGGCCTGAAGCAAGGCAATCACAAAGCAAAGGACTGGGTACTTCTCATATTGGTTTCAGAACTGTCATCAATCCCTGAATTCATTAATTAAATTATAACCATGACGACATGGGTTAATGACCCGTTAATTCGTACAATAATAAAAATACCTCTTTGAGAAATATCCATGGCCAAGCGCGTATACCTTTTTAACGAAGGACACAAAGATGAACGGGATTTACTGGGAGGCAAAGGTGCCAACCTGTGTGAAATGACCAATCTTGGTCTTCCTGTTCCCTTTGGCTTCATCATTACCACTGCCACATGCCGTGAATTCTTTGAGAATGGTAACAAGCTACCCAATAGTCTCGAACAGGATTACCGGGTTGCCCTGGACCTGGTAGAAAACAAAATGGGAGCCCGCTTTGGCGACCCCGAAAATCCCTTACTTTTATCTGTTCGCTCTGGTGCGCCAGTATCCATGCCAGGCATGATGGACACAGTACTTAACCTGGGAATGAATGACGAAATTGTAGAAGGTCTTGCCAAAAAAACCGGCAATCCACGTTTTGCCTATGATTCCTACCGCCGCTTCATTCAGATGTTTGCCAATGTTGTGATGGGAGTCGATGGGGATAAATTTGAAACAGTCATCAATGAATACAAGCAAGCTAATGGCAAGATTCTGGATATTGAAATGCTTGCTGACGACTGGCAACAAGTTATAAAAATATTCAAAACCCTGGTGGACTTGCCACAGGATCCATTTAGGCAATTATTTTTATCCATTGAAGCGGTTTTTCTTTCCTGGCATACACCACGGGCAATCGTGTATCGGGAAATGAATAATATTCCAGAATCCACTGGCACTGCAGTGGCCGTCCAGGCCATGGTATTTGGAAATTTCAGTGATGATTCCGGTTCAGGTGTAGCCTTTACCCGTCATCCTTCTACCGGTGAAAAGGAGTTTTTCGGTGAAGTTTTATTTAATGCCGCCGGGGAAGATGTGGTAGCCGGCATTCGTACCCCAGAACCCATTACTGCTCTGCAAGAAAAAATGCCGGACATTTACCAGCAACTTTTTGATACACAGGCTCTGCTGGAAAAACATTACCGGGATATGCAGGATATTGAATTTACCATTCAGGAAGGCCGTTTTTTCATTCTGCAAACTCGCAGTGGCAAGCGTACCGGGCGGGCTTCCATCAAAATTGCCGTGGAAATGGTAAAAGAAGGAATGATTACTGAAAAGGAAGCCCTGCTGCGGGTCTCTCCAGAACATGTCGAAGCTTTTCTTCACCCCATGGTTGATCCCGATGCGAAGACAGACATTGTCGCATCAGGATTGCCGGCCAGCCCGGGTGGAGCAACCGGCGCTGTGGTCTTTTCCGCTGATGAGGCTGTGGAAGTCGCCGCCACTGGAAAACAAGTCATTCTGGTAAGACGTGAAACGACCCCGGAAGACATTCATGGCATGAAAGTCGCTAAAGGTATTTTGACTGAATTAGGAGGCATGACTTCACATGCCGCTGTTGTTGCCAGGGGCATGGGTGTTTGCGCCATCACCGGCTGCAATAATCTCAATATTGATTATGCCGCAGGAACTGCAACTACTAAGTCAGGCAAGGTAATCAAGCGCGGCGACATCATCACCCTGGACGGATTAGCGGGTGAAGTAATGCTGGGTGATATTCCGAAAATAGTCGCCAGTTCCAGTGATGATTTTCAGATGCTGCTGTCATGGGCTGACAAGTATCGCAAGCTACAGGTGCGCGCCAATGCCGACACTCCGGAAGATGCCGCCAAAGCTCTCGAACTGGGTGCAGAAGGAATCGGCCTGTGCAGAACAGAACATATGTTTTTTGCATCAGATCGCATCGACATCATGCGCGGCATGATTCTCTCCGAAACAAAAGAAGAGCGAGAAGAATACCTGACAGTTCTGGAAAAATTCCAGCATGACGACTTCCTGGCACTGTTTCGTATTATGGATGGCAAACCAGTGACCATTCGTCTTCTCGATCCTCCCTTGCATGAATTCCTTCCTCATACAGAAGAGGACATCGCCACTCTCAGTGGACACATCAAAAAACCGGTGGAGTTAATCAGAAACGCGGTCAAGGATTTGACCGAAGTGAATCCCATGCTCGGGCTGCGCGGCTGCCGCTTATCTGTTGTCCATCCCGAGATTACCGAAATGCAGGTACGCGCCATAATCAGTGCCGCTGTGGTTGCCACTGAAGAAGGCTACCAACCACTACCGGAAATCATGATCCCATTGGTAGTGAATGTAAGAGAGATTCGGCTGGTCAGTGAAATTATTGACCGCGGCATTCAGGCTGTCATGAAAGAAAAAAGCCTGTCCATTCGCTACAAGATTGGCACCATGATGGAAACACCCAGAGCCTGCCTTGGTGCTGACCGACTGGCCAAGGATGTGGAGTTCATGAGTTTTGGCACCAATGATCTCACCCAGATGACTTATGGTTTTTCCAGAGATGATGCCGGGAAATTCATTCCGGCTTACCTGACCAACAAACTAATCGAAATGGATCCTTTTGTTTCACTGGATCAACGGGCAATTGGCAAACTAATGAAAATGGCGATCAAGGATTCACGTCGTAAGAAGAAAGGCATCAAATACGGAATCTGCGGTGAGCACGGAGGCGACCCCCGTTCGGTAAAATATTGTCATGAAATTGGACTGGATTATGTCTCTTGCAGCCCATTCAGAATTCCTATTGCCCGTATCGCCGCAGCACAAGCCAATGTTGAATAAGATATTGAGAAATCGTAAATGCATATCCTTATAACAGGCGCCAATGGTTTTATTGGCAGGCACCTGATAAAAAAACTTATTGATGAAGCAGACTCAAGGGGAATCAGCCGCATTACAGCACTGGACCTGTCACTGGAACTGGTGGAGGACCATCCACTAATTAAAAAAATTTCCGGTAGTTTTGCCGACCCCGAGATCCTCACAAGTGCACTGGAAAAATATCCAGCAGACTGCGTTTTTCATCTGGCCAGCGTTCCCAGCGGACTGGCACAATCCAATTATTCTCTTGGCGTGAACGTTAATATTCAGGGCACCATGGCTCTGCTGGAGAAATTAAAGGATCAAGGCAATTTACCTACATTGATCTTTGCCAGTTCTATAGCAGTCTATGGCAAACCAGCAACTGCAGAGGTCAATGATGACACCTTGCCCACGCCTAACCTGACCTATGGCTCACAGAAAGTGATTGGTGAAACACTGGTAGCAGATTTTGTCAGGCGTGGTTGGATAAAGGGTTGCTCGCTTCGACTTCCAGGCATCGTAGCCCGCCCTCCGGAACCCAATGGTGCAGTGTCTATTTTTTTCAGTGACCTGATCAGATGTTTAAGTAGTGGACAAACATTTACCTGCCCGGTCTCTCCTGATGCAAAGTCCTGGCTGATGTCTGTCAACTGTGTGGTCGAAAATCTAATAAATGCAGAGACTATTTCAAATGCGGACAGCAATGGAAAATGCCATACCTGGACATTGCCCGCCATGCACGTATCAATAGAAGCACTGGTTAATCAAATTGATGATCAATTCCCTGAGCACAATGTGCAGTCTTTAATCACCTATCAAGCAGACCCCTGGATAGAAGAAAATTTTGGTAGCTATCCACCCATTCACTGCCCAAAAGCCGAAGCAGCTGGTTTTAGAAAAGATGAAAATATTATGTCTTTGATCAAAAAGGCGCTCAAGGGTTTTTAAGACTTTGAGCGCCATTAAAGATGTGCTTTTCCTTACAAAAATATTTACCTCTTACAACTCACCTTCGACAACAAGGTCACCGTCCAGCAAAATTTGTATGACGCTAATATCTCTCACATCACTACCCTCAGCGAGTAGCGCTGTCAGGTCCTGTTCATCGTCATCATCAGCATCCGTTTTAAACTCGGCTTTTGCTGAACCAAATTCATCTGTAGTCAAAGTGCCGAAATCAATACCGGTATCACTGCCGACAAAGAAAACCAGAATTGAATAGTCAGTGTCAGCTAAAGCATCTTCAATTTCCACTTCCACTTCCTGCTCAAGCTCGCTGCCTTCTTCCTGATATTTGACCTCAGCTTTACCACTAACATCAGTACCATCAGCTTTCAGTTTGGCTTCACGGCTAACGACTAACGACTCTCCATCATCACTATCAGCATCATTATCACTGTTATCATCACTGTTACCGTTACCGTTACCGTTACCGTTACCATTTCCATTTCCATTTCCACGACCACGGCCCTTGCGTCGATTATCATCATCGGCATCGCCGTCGCCATCTTCATCGACCACCAATTCAAACGCCAGGATGCTCAGGTTCTCAGCAAAGCGACCTTCCAGCTCCACTAGTATGCCATCAGCAAGTTCACCACTAATCTCGGTATTTTCATCGAAGACAACAACAAGTTTGCCGCCACTGGATAAATTTAATTTGAAACTGCCATCAGTCAGATCAGAGACTTCTCCTTCCAGCTCAATACCGCCCTGCTCTCTGCTGCCCACATGAATGTGGGTGGCCAGCAATTCATCATTTTCAAATAAACCGCGGACATTCACTTCGTCCCCTGCAACAAGCTCTGATGCCGGTACCGAATTACCTGAACCAACATTCCTGCGTGTAATGTTGGCAGAATCATCAACCCTTACTTCAAGACCAAGCAATTCCAGAAAAGTATTGCCATCAAGCTCGGTATTTCCCGTTAAACGACCGCTCAAACGGAATTGCTCACCGCGCTCATCAAGTACTGATATCTCTTCAGCGACAATTCCCTCTGCAGAAAAAAAAGCATCCACCTTCACAAAGTCATCAATGGAAAGATCTTCAATATCTATTTCATCACCGCCAGAACGGATTTCAGTATCCCCGTTAACGATCAGAGGCAGATCTACCCCATGCAGCGATACCACTACCGTCGCTAATTCGTCTACTCCGGAAACTCCAATAACAAAGCTTTCGAATTTAAATTCCGCACCTTTTGCCATAACGGCAAGCGGGCTAAAAAGTAAAATACCAAGCACAAGGCCAGCTAATTTATTATTCAACATCATCCCTTTCCTCTTCTTTCAATTAGATTTAATGATAGGCACTGTAGAAGGTATTCCAGAGACATGATTTGATCTAGCTCACAGATTTGGCTATGTGAAAATTTCTCAAAATACTCCAGGCGGGGAAATTGCCTGAAACAATGCAGAAAAAGGGAGGGAAAGGGAGAAAAAACTGCCTCTACCCTGTTATTAACCTACTGTTTTTAAAAGAATTTATTATTTTTTCGTGACGCTCTTCAACCAGAGCCTGATCATTGGGATGAGTGATCACATGGAGCAGGTTTTGCTCTATCGCTTTTACTACCCAGCGACCAAATTGCAGGGGATCAGTGCCTGAAGATGCCGCGTTTGCCAATTCATGATTGGCATTGGTTTCAAAAGCCCCCCCGTATTTTTCCGGCCGGGATAAGCCTGAATGCGAAATTTCTGTATTGACAATACTGGGGCAAAGTATCGAAACACCGACACCATGAGGCGCCAAATCCACTTGCAGTGCTTCACCTAATCCGACCAGGCCAAACTTGGTCGTGTTATACATAGCCTGTCCGCGACTGGGCTGGTAAACCCGTAATCCACTTATGGAACTGGTAATGACAATATGAGCATCTTGTGGATTTTTCAGCAGGTAAGGCAGACAGGTCTGTACGACATAGGCCACCCCTTTTAAATTGACATCAATTACCCAATCCCAGTCCGCAACGTCAGCCTCCTGAATAGGCCCCATTTTTCCGCTGACGCCGGCATTGGCGCAAACCACATTGATAGTCCCAAAGGTCTCTTCAACGCGTTTTACCACCTCACAAACTGCCTCTTTGTCAGTGACATCCAGAGTATAACTTTCAACCCGAACACCATACTGTGCCAGAATCTTTTTAGCCGCTTCCAGTTTAGCCTCATCAATATCAGCAAGAGCCAGATTCATCCCTTTTTCTGCCAAAGCCCCGGCCATGCCCAGGCCGACACCGGAACCACCGCCTGTTATAAACGCAGTTTTATTTTTAAACGATTTGATATTGAATTCCTTGGCACTCCACTGCGTCAGCAGGGAATATCGATAAACTGGTAAGGTAAGGGCACAATAATAGAAGAAAGCGACTTGTGAGAACAGTCTTGAAGACTGAAATTTGCAAATCCGGCATGAATGAAACGAAAATAGTCACCAACAAAACATGTTTTAAACCATTTTCACTTTTTGGCAATCGCAGCTACAGCCACAGGGAAAGTTATTCTTCAGGTGGAGTGTGGCCCTGCTTACAAAAATTGCACTACCCGATCAATTAACCAGTATGACGCTGGCACACCAATCAGGTAAGCGGCTGGCAAATCCAGTCGCCGTGAAGACCAGACACTTTCCATGTTGGCATTGTTCAAAATCCCTTTAAGCAGGATTTGGCAAAGACACCAATACGCTGCCACCACGGCGAGAATAAAAGCGAGCTGCCCAAACTCCACGCCCAGATTAAAAAATAGCAGTGACAGCAGAATTTCATTTTGTACCAGCCCAATTTCTCCCAGGGCGCTGGCAAAACCCAGGCCATGGAGCAATCCAAATCCAAACGACACGATCACGGGATATCTGTAGGTAAGGCTGTGATGATTTTTACGGCTTATTTCAAAGGCGAGAAAGACAACAGACAAAGCAATTACCGCTTCAACCGGGACAATGGGAATAGTGACAAAACTCAATGCAGACAAGGATAAAGTAATTGAATGTGAAAGCGTAAAACCGGTCACTGTCCACAAAATTCGTTTTAGGGTGCGCGCAATCACCAGCAGGCCCAGCACAAATAACAAATGATCAAGACCACCAATAATATGTTCCATGCCCAGGGTCAGGTATTCGATAGCGACATTACTGCGCGAAGGCTCCTGCGGCACAAGCCATTGTGATTGTGTCGGTGACAACATGGATGTCATCGACTCTCCCTCAAAATTGGTCAATCGATAAAACGTTGCCAGCGAAGGGTTGTAAAAAGGATATTGCAAAGAAAGTGACTGTCCTTTTAGACTGCTGGTACAGCGGATAGAGCCAGTACTGGAGCCAATTCCAGATACTGAATTTTGTATGGTGCATTCCTGCGGCCAGACTATCTCAGGCTGATTATTTTTTTCAACCGTTTCAGGCACTCGCACTACAAACTGGAAAGCTCCGGGTAGTTGTTCTGTAATAGTAACAACCACTGGGCGCGCATCATGAGCCAGTGAAAATTGCGACAATAGAGTCAATAGCGCCAGTATAAAAAGCAGACAAGACGGCCTCAACATAACTACTGCCCGGCCTGCAAATTCAATCTGACTTCATAGGCATCGACAACCTGATCCTCTGCTTCTTTTCTGGTTTCCAGCACTTTTTCATAACGCCAGTCATCTATGACTCTGCCCCTGATGCTGTCCAGTTCTGGAATAGAAGCTTCGCTGCGTGTGCGCAACATCACCAGATGGAATCCGTAGCGAGACTCTAGCGGGCCGTACCAGATTTGATCTGAAGGAGACAGAATATCAAGCTGATTGACAAACTCGTCGGTGAAATTGTTCACCACAAAATCACGGGTTCGCCCTACATAGTTTTGCAGAAAAGGATAACGATCACCGTATTGCGAGGAATCATTAAAAGATATTTCTTCAATAACAGGGCTACGCCTGAGATTATTAGCATCCTGCTCAGCGCTTTCCCAACCCCGCTCTCCTCCATCGAAAAAAATATGAGTAAAGGTATAGACGGTATCCACCTGATAATCGCTCATCCTGGCGGAATAGAATTCAAGAACTTCCTCGTCCTCAGGATCAAGTGCCTGATTCACGATATTTTCCAGAAGAAACTCAACTTTCTGGACCATTCGTTGCCGAATAATATAATCACCCTGATCCATCCCCATCACCAGTGCTTCCCGGTAAAGCGCTTCCTCCCTGACATATTCGTCCACCAGGGTTTCCAGCTCGGTCTCACCCATGGCATTGAGTTGTTCACTAAAGAGTTCGGGTTGAAATGCCTGCGCCCGGTATTGCATAAAGTTTAGCAGTGCAGTTCTGTCAACTTCGATGACATTATCGGAAATATTTGTCTGGCTAACAGGCTGGTCGGAAAACTGGTAGACAACAAAAATCAGCGCACCTGCAAGCAGAAAATGCAAAAGAGGTTGTTTAATCAGTTTTTCCATATAAGTAATGCCATTAGTAAAGATGGGTGACAATATATCAGCTCTTCTTTTTAACAAAAATTAACAGGGACATTTTAAATAATCACAGGCTTCTGATAATCTTTAAAAAGATTATGGCCAGAGCGAAAAAAGTATAACAAATCCCATCGCATTATCTTGGGAACACCTGATTAAGCCACACAAAGGTGAAACTCATGATAAATCAATTAAATATTGCCAGAGCTCTTTTAGTCTTTGGATTTCTCTATGGTTTGACAAGCCTGTTGGCAACTTTTAATCATATTGGTGATCCTGCCTATCTGGTGCAAAGTAATTTCGGCGGCGGCCAGGCTCATTCCTGGTATCACGCGTTACGTGAAGCATTTGGTGATATCGCTACAATTCTGATTGTGCTGTATTTGTTTTTCGCCAGTGACAAAGTCAGACAACCCCTTACCTGGTGGATATGCCTTGTCCTCTTGAGCGGATATTATCTGCCCTATTGGGCAGGCATGCCTTTCGTGGAAGAGTTAGCTGCTCCCAGTCTGAGGGCTGAAATGAACCATATCATCCAGGCTTTTTTCGCCCTGGCAGGTTTATTTTGTGCTAAACCAGCATTCTTCAGTTCAATTATTCCGGCCAATAAGGAGAGTGCTGAATAAGCATAAAGGGGAACTATAGATGTATCTAAAACTTCTGAAAAATAACATCCAGGAAGGCATTCTGCATTTATATTTACCCGATGGTAGCAGCCATCATTTTGGCAAGAGCGGGCAGGAAGCTCACTGGTATATCAGGGATGAACAAGCCATCAAACGTATTGCGCGCGACTGGGAATTTGAACTGGGCCAGACCTATATGGAAGGTGGCTGGGATACCGGTGATCAGGACCTGAGAGCGTTATTGGGTCTGCTACGCACTAACTTTTCCCCAAAAGGCGTCAAAAAGTGGTATTCCCCTTTGATAAGGATGTACCAGCAATATAACAAGGTCACCAGAAATTATCGCAACATAGCTCATCACTACGATACCGAAGAATCTGTTTTTCTCATGTTTCTCGATCAGGGAATGTACTATTCCTGCGCCTATTTCAAAAATGAAAATGACACACTGGAACAGGCCCAGCAAAATAAGGCTTCTTTGATCGCACGCAAATTATTACTCAAACCGGGAATGAAAGTTCTGGATATTGGCTGTGGCTGGGGTAGCCTGGCTTTTCATCTGGCAAAACATCATGGCGTACAGGTCACCGGCATTACTCTTTCAAACGAACAGCTACGTGTTGCTCAAGACGAAGCCAAGAAACGTAATTTAGACGACCTTGCCACTTTTAAACTGGCTGACTATCGTGAGCATCACGAACACTATGAGCGCATTGTCAGTGTTGGCATGCTGGAGCATGTTGGTATTCGCGATTTACCCAATTACTTTGGTCATGTCCATGACATGCTCACTGATGATGGCGTTGCCTTAATCCATACAATTGGCAACAAAACTGTCCCCCTGGAAACCAACCCCTGGATAGATCGGTATATTTTCCCTGACGGCAGAATTCCTTCTCTTTCTGAAACAAGCATTGGTATCGAAAAAAGCAGACTGATGCTGACCGACCTTGAAATCTGGCGCATGCATTACGCCTGGACCTTGCGGGCGTGGCTTACAAGATTCACCGCGCACCGGGAAGAAATTCTTGCGACAAAAGATGAGGCCTTTTTCCGTATGTGGACATTTTATCTGGCAATATGCGATATAAGTTTTGAGTTTGCCAACCTTGTGGTTTTCCAATGTCAGTTGGCTAAAAAACATGGTGTGGTGCCTCTTACCAGGGATTATCTTTATTCCCACCAGCCCTGAAATTGTAATTAGCAATCTTGCTTGTCCCGCTATAAACTTCTGACACTGAAATCATAAGAGGAATGAAGACGTGCTCTGTCCGAAATGCCATTCTGTAATGCAGGAACACAAAGTGCTCACTCAATCCGGCGAAGTCGCCATTGATAAATGTGAACGCTGTGCAGGCCTCTGGTTTGATCTGGGTGAAGCTGATAAACTGAAATATGAATGGACCTCGGTTACGCTTGATGATGGCGATGAAAACATCGGCAAGATTTATAACGAAATCACCAATATTCATTGCCCGCGTTGCATGAAACCTATGGAATCCGTTAATGACACCAAACAAGCTCATATCCGGTATGAAGTATGCGAAGAACATGGTGTTTTTATGGATGCCGGGGAATTTTCAGATTTCAGGGAGATCACCCTGAAAGAAGCCTTTGATCATATTCTTGATGTTTACAGAAATAGCAATAAATCGGGCTCTTCTGATGCCGGCGATCTCCCCATTGATGACGGTTCGAAAACAGGGTAACGCTGAATTAAGCTGATTCCCGGGTTGGCTCTATAAGGCCTATTTTAACCTACTCTATTTTCTCCCATCGAGACTTCCATTTTTTTACCAGAAAGGCGATGATTGTGTCCCGGAGAATACACTTGCCGGATAAATACAGTTCCCACTAAATCAAAAGTTAATAAAAATAGTCGACGACTATTCCTGATTTCGGAGTTTTAGCAATGAGCGACAGGAAAAACCCATTTCCCTTACCGACTGATATCGGACATGTCCCTGGCGCCGAGAACTGGGGCGAAATGTATCCTTATTATACGAAGGTGCAGCCTGAAGATGACGAGCGCTTCTGGTTCTATAATTCCATGCATTTTTCCGAGCCAATGTCAGCTTTTGACATGATCACTGCAGAGTCTGCCTATCATGCCATGGGCGCCTATGTGAACCGGGTCTTTGCTTTTCCCACAGGCAAGGGGATTGATTACCGCTGCATCAACGGCCGAATTTATATCACAGCCAATACCGCGACTGATCCGGAGGAAATCCAACAGCGCCTTGCTATTTTCCAGGAACGGGCCGGCCACTATTATGAAAACTGGGATGAGATCTATGTCCAGTGGGAAAAGCGTATGGGCCAGCTCATCAAGGAAATGAATGCCATTAAAATACCGGAGCTGCCTGAATTTGAAGACGAAGCTGTAGTCAAGGAAGCCAAAGGCATTGCCCAGAATCATTATCTGCGTGAAACCTACAATGAGGTTCTGGAAAAATATTCCATCATGTGGCAGCACCATTTCGAAATGCTGATGCTGGGTTATGGTGCCTATGTAGTGTTCTTCCAGTTCTGCAAGCAGGCTTTTCCGGAAATCACCGACCAGACTGTGGCGCGCATGGTGGCGGGTATTGATGTACTGATGTTCCGCCCCGATGACGAACTGAAGAAGCTGGCAAAACTCGCAGTAAAGCTGGGCATCGAGGATGTTTTCACTTCAGACGGTAACCCGGATGTCATCCTTCCTGCTGTTGAAGCCAAAGGCGATGCCGGCAAACAGTGGCTCGACGCGCTCGCAGAATCCAGAGATCCCTGGTTTAACATCAGCATCGGTGACGGCTTTTATCATTTTGAACGCAGCTGGAATGATGACCTGGCAGTTCCACTCTCTGCCCTGCCTCACTATATTGAACTGGTCAAGAAAGGGGTCAGCCTGGAACGGCCAACTGAAGAATTACGTGCCGAACGTGAGAGAATAATCAGTGAATATCGGGACCTGCTAAACACTGATGAAGAAAAGGGAGCTTTTGATCAGATGCTGGCCGTTAGCCATCTTGTTTTTCCTTATGTAGAAGACCACAAGTTTTACTGTGAGCATTGGCTGACCACCAGTTTCTTCAACAAAATTCGTGAATTTGGCGACCTGCTTGAGATGCATGGCATCATTGAAAAAAGCGATGACATTTTCCAAATGCACCATACGGAAGTAAATCTTACTCTGGGAAATCTGATGAATAGCTGGGCTGCTGGCTCCAGACCGGTGAACCAGGGTTACTGGCCGCCGATTATTGCCGAACGCAGACGTATGCTTGAGGTACTCAAGGAATGGCAGGCACCGCCAGCTATAGGCCCTATGCCAGATAATATAGAAGATCCAGCCCTGCAAATGCTTTGGGGTATTACTACCGAAACCCTGCACAGCTGGGCTGCACCATCAGTTGAAAATGAGAATGAAATTCGCGGCTACGCTGCCTCAGCAGGCTGCGTGGAAGGTGTGGCAAGAGTACTACGCGGCATCACTGATTTCGGGGAAATAAATGAAGGGGAGATTCTTGTCTGCCCAATTACTCATCCAAGCTGGAGCCCGCTGTTCAGCAAAATCGCAGCAGCAGTGTCGGATATTGGCGGCACCATGTCCCATATGGCTATTGTCGCCCGCGAATACGGCATGCCCGCTGTAGTAGGCACCGGCGAAGCCACCAAGCGCATTAAGAATGGTCAGCGCATACGGGTTGATGGGGATAGTGGGGTTGTTACGATTCTTGAATAACCGGATAAAAGATAAAGGAAAAAGGATAAAGGAGTGCGGTTTACTTATATCCTGAAAGATTAATCCCTTTTTCCTTTATCCTTTATCCATCTAAAACACTCCTCTACATTTGAAGAACACATGAATTCCGAAAAACATATACTTTGGTTCAAAGACATTTCCCTTACCGACCGGCCCCGCGTAGGCGGAAAAGGAGGTAGTCTGGGTGAATTATGCAACGCTGGCATTCAGGTTCCTGATGGCTTTGTGGTCACTACTGACGCATTCATTGATTTCCTGGACTTGCTTGACGCACAACATGGGATTCGCCAACAAATAGCAAACCTGGATCCTGAAGACCACAAGGTAATTGACCAGGTAACCGCAAACATAAGGAAGCTGGTAGAACAGGCCCCCCTGCCCCCGGAACTGATCCAGCATCTTAGCGACGCTTACCAGACCATTGGTGCAGATACGCCAGTTGCAGTGCGTTCAAGTGCCACCAGCGAAGATAGTGAAGAAGCCAGTTTTGCCGGATTACAGGACACTTACCTGTGGCAAAAAGGAGACGCGCAATTACTGGATTCAGTCAGGAAGTGCTGGGCCAGTCTCTATAATCCTGAATCCGTTGCCTATCGACTGCGCCTGGGCCTGCCTGAAGACCAACTGGCAATGGCCGTAGTGGTGCAGATCATGGTCAATTCCCGCTGCTCCGGTGTCATGTTTACCCGCAGTCCGACAAGCGGTGACAAATCTGTAATCACCATAGAGGCTAGCTGGGGTCTGGGTTCCAGTATCGTCAGTGGCGAAGTGACACCAGATAAGTTTGTTGTTAATAAAATCACCAGTGAAATCAGTAATAAGAATATTGCCAACAAGGCCATTGAACATCTCCCTGATGAAAACGGTGGCATCATTGAAATGCCTGTAAGTGAAGAGCGACAAAAAATCACTTGTCTTAGCAACGAAGAATTAAAGGAACTGGTTAGTATCGCCAGACGCGTGGAGAAACATTATGGCTGCCCACAGGATATCGAATGGGCCTTACCTCACGAAAAGGATCTTCAGGGCGAGGGTGTTCTGCTACTGCAAAGCCGTCCCGAAACCGTATGGGCCCTGAAAGACAAGGCCCCGGTTGCCAAACCTGCCGCCCGGGCTTTTGATCACATTTTTAATGTGATGGGAGGTCAGAAGAAATGAGTTTAAGCCATGAAGATGTTCAGGAAATCCTGCTTTTATTAGATGATACCGAATACGACGAACTCACTCTTGAAACGGATCGCTTTACCCTCTGCCTTGTGCGTAGCGCTGACAAGAGTGGCTGGGTTCAGGAGACAGAGACAAGAGGCAAGAGACAAGAGACAAGGCTTGCTTCGTTAGCAGCCAGTGAGGAACAAAGTGAGCCTGTTGCCACTGAGGAAGGCTTGCTCGATGTGCGCGCGCCTATGGTAGGAACTTTTTACAGCTCCCCGAAACCCGGTGCAGAACCTTTTGTTACTGTGAACTCATCTGTCAAACCCAATACCGTGATTGCTATTATCGAAGTAATGAAACTGATGAATTCAATCCCTGCCGGCGTCAGCGGTGAAGTCATGGAATTTCACGCGGTGGATGCGCAGTTTGTAGAAAAAGGTCAGCTGCTGATGCGGGTGAGACCATCTGAATGAATCCTGTTAAAAATATAAACCGCCTGTTGATTGCCAACCGGGGTGAAATTGCCGCCCGCATAATTCGTACTTGTCAGAAACTTGGCATAGAAAGCGTACTTGCTTCCTCCCAGGCTGACCTGGATTCCCTCCCTGCCAGACTGGCTGACCAGGTCATCAATATTGGCCCACCGCCGTCATTACAAAGTTACCTGAATGTTGAGGCTGTCATAAAAGCAGCTGTGCAAGTAAAAGCCGATGCCATCCATCCCGGTTATGGTTTTTTATCCGAGAATGCCGCTCTGGCAAAAGCCAGTGAAAAAGCCGGCATCATTTTTATCGGTCCTACTATTGAGCAATTAGATGCTATCGGAGACAAACTCAAAGCCCGGGAAAATGCGCTTGCTGCTGCCCTGCCACTGGTACCAGGCGGAGCCGTGGCCGATGCAGGAGAAGCCGAAAAACTGGCTGCAGAAATCGGCTATCCGGTATTGATTAAAGCCGTTGGTGGCGGTGGCGGTCGTGGTATGCAGGTAGTTCATGACGAAAGCACCCTCGCTGCATCCATGACCCTGGCACGAGCGGAAGCTGAAAATGCCTTTAACGATGAGCGCCTGTATCTGGAATGCTTTGTAGAACGTGGAAGGCATGTAGAAGTTCAGGTACTTGGTGATGGAGACAACATCATACATTTGGGCACACGCGACTGCTCCATTCAGCGCCGTTATCAAAAGCTGGTCGAGGAAGCCCCGGCGCCTGATCTGGACCCGGCACTGAGAGAGCATATGGAAAATGCTGCTGTCGCATTCGCAAAACACCTGCGCTATCGCGGTGCCGGCACTGTAGAATTTCTTGTTGATACCCAAAGAGCGAGCTTTTATTTTCTGGAAATGAATGCCCGCATCCAGGTGGAACATCCCGTAACCGAAGAAATTACCGGACTCGATCTGATTGCACAGCAAATTCGTATTGCTGAAGGCAGGCCTCTGGGAATGAGTCAGGAAGAGGTCTGTTTTAACGGACATGCTATTGAATGTCGTCTCAATGCCGAAGACTGCATGAATAATTTTCAACCCAGTCCAGGTACTGTGAGCGCTGCTCAGTTTCCTGCAGGCCCCGGCATCAGAATAGACAGTCATATTGAAACCGGCAGTGTCGTACCTCCCTACTATGACTCTTTGTTAGGAAAATTAATTGTCTGGGGAGAAGATAGAGCCACAGCAATGAGCTTACTAAAAAAGGCGCTTGAGCACTGTCAGATTGACGGCATTGAAAATAATATAATTCTACATCGGGCTATTATGGCCTCTGAAGAATTCACCCAAGGCGCTGTAGATAGCCTGTTTTTGAACAAGTTGCTGGAAACTGTATCGCTGGAGAAGACTACCAATGGCTGAATTAAAACTGGTCGATGTCAGTATCCGCGATGGCAACCAGAGTTTGTGGGGCATGACCGGCATGGGCACCAAGCAGATTATGCAGGTGGCGCCTCTCATGGAACGGGTTGGCTTTCGTGCCATCGATTTTACTTCCAGTACTCACATGGCAGTGGGTGTGCGTTATCACCAGGATGATCCCTGGGAACGCATTCGTCTGATGCATCAGGCACTACCAACAGTGCCTTTGCAATTTATTTCTACAGGCTTTCGCTTCATCTCCTGGGAGACTGCTGACCATGATTTCATGCGCCTGGCCTACCGCACTCTGATGAAAAATGGCATCGGCCGATTTGTACTGCTTGACCCCATGCACGACATGGATGCGCTGATGCAGGTAGCCCGCATTGTGAAAGAAGAAGGTGATGCAGAAAATATGGCGGCACTGACCTTCACCCTGAGTGATGTCCATGACGATGCTTTTTATGCAAATTGTGCCAGGCAAATTGCGGCTTCCGGTGATTTTGATCTACTCTATATTAAAGATCCTTCAGGACTGCTTACCCCGGAAAGAGCGCGCACGCTGATTCCCGCAGTGAAGAAGGAAATTGGCAAACTGCCACTGGAATTGCATTCCCATTGCACCATTGGCTTATCACAGTTCAATTACATAGTAGCTGCCGAGCTTGGTATTGATGCCTTGCATGTGGCGGTTGGCCCCCTGGCGCATGGTTCTTCCCTGCCCTGTGCATCACAAACCATCGCTAATCTGAAAACCCATGGTTATGAGGCTGATGTTAATGAGCAAGCCCTCAAGGCTATGGAAGATTATTATTTCGCACTCGCCAAAGCAGAAGGTTTACCGTCAGGACAGCCTCAGGCTTACGATGCGTCCTACCTGCGCCACCAGGTGGCCGGCGGTGTCCTCACCACCACAAGACGCCAGTTGAGCGAACTTAATCTTGAACATAAATTTGATGAAGTGATGGCAGAAGTTGAACGCGTACGCGCCGAATTAGGCTCTCCCATCATGGTTACCCCCTTCCCGCAAATTGTGACTACTCAGGCGATGTTCAATGTCATGGGAGAGGAGCGTTACGAACAGATTCCCGATCAGGCTATTCGCTATGTTCTGGGACGCTTTGGTCGACCTACTGCCCCTGTTGATCCAGAGGTATTGGACAAAATCATGTCATTGCCGCGCACCAAGGAAATTGAAAAAGAACCCATCACCATGACCTTGAAGGAAAGGCGCAAGCGTTTTTCAAAAAGCATGTCTGATGAGGAGTTTTTGCTGCGTGCGGTGATGCCCGAAGATCAGGTCGATGCCATGCGCACGCGTGCGCCGCACCAGTTGCACTACAACCCTGAAATTGCACCAATACTGAAATTGTTAAAAAGGATGAAGGAAAAAAAGCAGACCTCATATTTTGAGGTAAAGCAGCCCGATTTTTCCCTCACCCTGCGTCAGAGTCGTAAATCCTGAATTCTGTATTCTGCATTCTGCATTCTGTATTCTGCATTCTGTATTCTGTATTCTTAAAGTAGTTTGAATAACAGATAAACAAGCAGACCTAGTTGCCCACTGGCTCAATCCTGAGCAGCAAGCCATCATCTTCATCAGTGAGTAAATACAGCCTGCCATCAGGACCTTGCTTCACATCCCGAATTCGCTGCCTGAGATCGCCTAACAAGGCTTCTCTGTTGATTTCCTCCATGTTGTCATTGAACTTGATTCTTTGTAGTAGACCAGTCCCGGGAATCTGACCAACCTGCATACCGCCAACAAAAAGATCCCCTTGCCAGGCGGGAAAATCATCTCCCGTATAAAAGGCCAGCCCGGTCACTGAAATACCAGGCATCCAGAACGCCATGGGATTCTGCGCGCCTTCCATCTGAAAATTACTGCTGTGCCAGCCGCCACCATAAGAGATGCCAAAACTTACCAGTGGCCAGCCATAGTTGCCGCCACGTTGCACAAGATTGACTTCATCTCCTCCATTTGGACCCATCTCCGCATTCCAGATTTCACCCGTTTCCTGATTCAGGGTAATGCCGGTGGGAGTGCGGTGACCATAACTATATATTTCCGGCAGGAAACCTTCGCGACCGACAAAAGGGTTATCTGCGGGAATATTTCCTTCCGGTGTCAGTCTCAGAATCTTGCCTTTCTGACTCATTGTTTCAAAACTGTCTGAGTTGTCCGTGGTGACATAGACACCGACATATAACATGTCATCGGGTCCAAACAGTAAACGCACCCCATTGGTGGTACCTACTTCGCCAACAAAAATATCCTGTGTGTTCTGAATAGCATTGCCATCCCAGCGTCCGCGCGCCACAGCAATTGCCTCAGTATCTCCCGGCATGACTTTGTTATAGCTCATATAGATATAGGGCTGATTGGTAAAATCAGGATGGGTGGTGATATCCAGCAATCCCTTGTAGCGACTTACCACGGCGCCAGTCGGCGCGCCCGGAACGGGGTCATCAAGCATCACGTCGTTGACCATGCGGCGAATTGTCCCTGAATTTTTTTCTGTCACCAGGGCGCTGCCATCAGGTAACCAGGTAATACTCCATGGGTGATCCAGACCTCTGGCAAGCACCCTGACCCGAATATCCATACCAGCTGCAGTATCGTAATAAAACGGACCAGCGCCTACAGGATCAATGTGCAAACCATCCGCCCGCTGCGGAGCATTTTCAGCTGCCAGTACGCCTTGCTGGACAATAAGCACCAACAACATACTTTTGAATGCTGTGTTAAACATAGTACTAATATCAGTACTGAAATAAGTGCTGACAAAACGCGAGCTAATAGAGTATTTCATTTCCTCTCCCTCGACCTGCAGACCAGGCCATTGTTTCACTATCAAAAAAATCAAAACAGGTATGATTTTACACAATTCAGAATTTCTGACCATAGAGGTGCTTGCCAATTGCTGGCAAGGGTTTACTCAGGAGTTGGGGATGATCTGCAGGAATAGCTCTGGGAAAACTACTCACTTTGAGCTTAAAAGCCTATTCCTGCTGAACTTTCAGCGTTCAGTGACACTTTTTGTAAAGAGAAGAGATTCAGATGTGAAATACTATTCAGTATCAAGAACTACCTGTTCATCGGGGTGTTTCTCGATGATTACCTGTCCAACTCGCAAATCTTCGATATCCACGACGGTAATGGTGTAACCACCAATGGCGATTGAATCCTCTGGTTCCGGCATACGTTCAAGTTGATTCATTAACAAACCTGACAAACTGTTAGCTTCCAGCTCGTTAGGTATTTTTATACCTATAATACGTTCAACATCGCTCAGGGAAACCAGACCATTTGCTTCCCATTTTCCTTCTGCAAGTTCAATGATAGGTACAGCGGACTCAGGGCTATCGGTTTCATCTTCGATTTCCCCGACAATTTCCTCGATCAAATCTTCCAGAGTGATGATGCCCATGAATTCACCGTATTCATCCACCACAAAAGCCATGTGCGCACGCAGGGATCGCATATCCTCGAACAATGTCGACACCCTTTGTGACTCAGGTACGACCAGCGGAGGGCGACAAAAACGTACCAGATCGTTCCAGGGCTCCTGCTCTCCATCCAGCAGAGCAGAATAAACATCATTCGCCAGAAGCAAACCTACAATTTCATCATTATTCGAACTATCCAGAACCGGGAAGCGGGAATGACTGGTTTCTCTTATTTTCCTCAGGTTTTCGGCTGGCTCATCACTAATGTCAATAACATCCACAGAATTTCTGGGGATCATTACCCGGCCAATAAAACGCTGATCAAATTCAAACAGGTTATGCAGCATATCGGCTTTATCATTTTCCAAAGCACCGTGTTCTTTTGAGGTTGCCACCATGCCCTTGAATTCATCACTGCTGAACACTTCAGCATGGGTTGCCTCTTCCACACCAAACAGAGAGAGTAAGGAGCCAGAAGACCAGTTCAACACCCAGTTAAGTGGATAGACCATTAAATAGGTCAGATGCAATGGATAGGAGATCCATACCGACACCAACTCTGATTTTCGTATGGCAAACGTTTTTGGAACCTGTTCACCCACGACAATATGCAATGAGGAGAAAATCAAAAAGCCTACGATGAAAGCCGTCGTATGCAGGGCAGCATCCGGCACGCCCATCCAGTGAAAAGCAGGTTCAAGTAAGGCAGCTACGGCCGGTTCACCGACCCAGCCAAGACCCAGCGAGGCCATGGTTATACCCAGCTGACAAGCAGCAAGATAGGATTCCAGATTGGCCTGAATTCTCAATGTTAACTTGGCCGCAGCACTGCCATTATTTGCCATTGTTTCAATACGAAACCCTCTGGCTTTAACCAGAGCGAACTCTGCCGCAACGAAAAAGCCGTTGGCTGTTAACAAAATAACAATCGCTACCAAACTACCTGATAAGTCCACTTAACACTTCCTGCTTTTCTGCTTTTGGATCCTGCCGGGAATATCCTGCTCAATTTTCGCCGGGGCGCGTATTCTACAGTGTATTACTGCTTTAGACAGAAATAATATTACGTGGGTTCAGGCCTTTGCAACACTCTGATAAGTATGTAAGCCCCGTTATCATTGAATAATGAAATACCAGAGGGAACAAAGTATAGTACGCAACAACATTTTTTATTGGAGTTAGCACCTGTCAATGACACAGCAAATTACTGAAAAACTCAGACACACAAAAGGATTTGTTTTCGATATGGATGGCACCCTCATCCTGGGCGACAAGAAAAACAATAATATGAATACCTTGCCTGGTGCAGCTGACTTTATAAACCTGCTGAAGGATAAAGGCATACCCTATGTGGTGATGACCAACGGCACCGCACGTTCGCCGAAAGACTATGTGAAAGTGCTCAGTGATGCTGGTATTCCAATGGATAACAATACCATGATGACCCCCAGCAGTGTTGCGGCTGACTATCTGGTGAAGCAAGGTTATAAACGCATTATGGTGCTCGGCTGTCCTGGCGTATGGGAGCCCCTGGCAGATCTGGGACTGGAAGTTGTGCTTTCCAGTATCGACAATCCCGGTCCTGTAGATGCCGTCTATATCGGCTGGTATCGGGAGTTTGGCTTCAAGGATATTGAAAATGCCTGGATTGCTGTGCGCGATGGCGCCGGGTTGTATACCGCCTCCGATGTCCCTTTCTTTGCCACGGCTAATGGTCCTGGTATTGGCACTTCCTGCGCTCTGGCCGCGGCATTAAAACCGTTAACCGGAAAAGACGCAGTAGTACTTGGCAAACCGTCTCGCTATGCCATTGAAGCTGCCGCAAGACATCTGGGCCTTGCCGTGAATGAACTTGCAGTAGTGGGTGATGACGCAGACCTGGAAGTGCCTATGGCAAAGGACAATGGGGCACTTTCTATTTATGTGCATACCGGCACAGGCGGTCCCAATGCCTTTGATGAACGAGACGAATCCACCTGGCCGGAAATATCTGTAGCCAATGTCGGTGCGTTGATGGCACTTTACCAGGACGGTGAATAAACCTCTTCCACCAAGTCCGACTCGTGTGCTGTTGGTGAATCCAACAAAATACCTGGGCAATTTTTTGCTAGCCGGTGGCCTGATGCAAGCCTATGCAGAATATTGCCAGAGTCAGCATATTGAATTGAAAATTGTTATTGATGAAAGTTTTCGCACACTTTGTGAAAACAGTTTTCCAAACGACTGTCTTATTTATTTTCCCCGTAAAAAAATAGGCCAGGCAAATTTTCTGAAAAAAATAGCCTTGTACTGGCAATGTCTAAAACAGATTCGCTCCTTCAAGGCTAACCTAGCCTTTAATATTGAAGAAGATTCCGCCACCAATCACCTGACCCGTTTTTCTGCCGCAGATTTTAAACTCGGCTGTAGTTCAATACGCCACAAAAAAAATTATGACCACGTCCTACCTCTGCGCTTTGAAAACCGGCCATTGGAAGTAGCCCACCGCTGGCACAGTTACTATGACGTATTCGCGGCATTGAACATGCCAGAGCCTGAAAAAGCTTATATCAAACTGACATTGGATGACTTATCTGCGCCCTTGCAAGAAAAATTGCAGCAGGCAGGATGGCAACCCGATCGACCCACCATTGCCTTGCATGCAGGCGCTACCAAGGAATACAAAAAGTGGCCGCTGTCTCATATGGCGGCCTTGATCGAAAAAATTATCGCTGAAGGATTGCAAGCTGTCTTATTGGGAGCAGGTGGCGCTGACCAAGCCGCTAATAGTGAAATTGTGCAAAAACTTGATAATTATAAGCTCAACGCACGCCCTGTTGATCTATGCAATAAACTCTCATTGACTGAACTCGCGCAATTTTTACAGCAGTGTGACCTCATGGTGGGTAACGATAGTGGTCCATTTCATCTGGGATCTGCGATTGGTGTAAAAGGTATTGTCTTATGGGGGCCAACTAACAAAGACATCTGGGGCCCACTGGAAAAAAACAGCGAAGTGGTATGCGGAAATTTCACCTGTGATCCTGCCTGTAACAAGGGCCATTGCCTGCATCAACATCGTTGTCTACAGGAAATTTCACCGGATCAGGTGTTTGAGAAAGTGAAGGCTAAATTGGCCCCCTAAAATCCTTGACGAGCTCTGAATACTCCCAAAAAATGTCTGCAAGCAGCATCATAGAAAAATTATTACCCACAAACGAGATATCCAATTTCTGCTTTTCTTCTGCCATTTTTTGACTCTTTTGCCTTTCTTTTTTTCCTTAGTTTATGAACTTTTTAATAATCAGATTGCCTTAGAATTACACTCAGGCACTAGAAAGAAAAATTTGTATTTATTGATCAAGACAGAATTAAAATGCGCGTATTAAAACTCTACAACGTTAATGATTTTGAACAGCTGGAAAGGCCCGACAAATATCGTGGCTGTACCTTAAATTCTCCCGCCCAGGAAATACTGACTGATTTTAACTACAACCATCCCTATGTTGTAGAGTCGACAACCAGCGCTGTTGAAACAGAAGCCATGATGAAGAGAGCCCATGTCAGGCTAAAATTTGTTATCGACAAAGAAGAGCGTTTTCTGGGAATTATTACCCTGACCGACCTGGGTCAGGACAACTTACAAAAATATGTCGATGCAGGTTTTGAACTGGAGGATATAAGCGCCGCACAAATCATGACACCAAGATCAGCCTTAAAAGCCTTTAATTATGATGAATTGGCTGAGTCCACCATTTGTGATGTACTCACTTCTTTGCAGATGACAAACCTGCATCATTGCCTGGTGTTTGATAAATCCAACCGAGTCATTCGTGGATTGCTTTCCGCCAGCGATTTCGCCAAGAAGCTCGACATTCCCTTGCCCAGTGACGAGATACCGACCTTTGTCACTCTCTACAATATCCTCGTTGAACGAATAAACACTCCCAAAATAAAGGCGGGCTGATCCTTCTCTAAACACTAAAATCGGCAGCTGATGGAGGTTTTTGTGTTGTTGATTGTGTACATAAAATAAGTCACATCAATGAAAGCGGGGTAGAGAGAGACAGAGTAGAACTGAATCATGGCAAGCGCGGATAGAAGCAGAGAGGACAAGCGTTGCTCGTTATTTAGTATTATCAGTCATGCCACTTCTTCATGGATACCTTGCAACAAAGCCTGGCCTTTATTGTCTGCAACACTCACTAGTACAGCGACTAATGCAGATACCAGAAATGCTGGCAAAAGCACGTCAAGAGCACCAAGATAAGTCACCCCATTTTGCCATCCCAGTGCCAATAACAGAGACGGCACCGCAAACTTGAACAGGATAGTTGAAAGAAACCCGGCCACCATAGCGCACTTGGCCCCAAGCGCTGTGAGTTTTGACCAGCACAAACTAAGTATCACCACCGGGCAGAATGTGGCAGCAATTCCGGACCAGCCAAAGATAATAATCCAGAACACCCCGTTTTCAATATCGTAAAGCAGGATGCCCATGCCGATAGCAAAAGAAATAAGCGCGAGAATCAGCGTTACTTGCTGACTCAGTTTTACCAAAGCAGCATCTTTTATTTCCGGATGACGAGTCTTTTGCCAGTAATCGCGAACTGCGGAACTGGAGGCAACGACCAACAGGGAATCTATAGTGGACATGATGGCCGAGAGCACCATGGCGATATAGACCCCGGCAAAAAATGGCAGCAGCAGAGCCTGGGACATATAGGGGAGAATATTATCCTGATCAAAACCAAGATCAGCGTCCGTAAATAGTCCTCGCCCTACTAGCCCAATCATTACCGCACCGGTATCTGCCAGAAGAGTCCAGGTTAATGCAACAACGGCCCCTTTGTTGATTTGATCTTCATCACGAATAGAAATAAAACGTACAAAGACCTGAGGCGACCCCAGAAAACCAATACCAATGGCAGCAAAACCAAGCGTCTGAAATATCGCCAGTGTTGTCCAGCCCTGCCCTGCTGTTAAGCTTAAATGACTGGAAAACCCCGATCCCAGAGTATCCAGAATATTACTGGTGCCGCCAATTTCCAGCAGACCAATCACGGGCAGCACAACCAGTCCGGTGACCATTAGCAGTCCCTGGAATACATCCGACCATACCACGGCGATAAATCCGCCCTTGGTGATATATAAAAGCACAACAAGGAAACCGATGGTGGCACCCAAATAGTGGTTCATATCAAGAAAGGCATTGAACGCTTTACCGGTGGCGAACACCTGAGAACCGGCATAGATAGGCACAAAGACAAGCAGAGCACCGGCAGCAATCAAGCGCAGCCCATGTCCCTTATCACGAAAGCGGGATTCAAGATAATCAGGGATAGTGACACTGTCATACTGATCGGTAAGCCGTTTGAAGGGTTTCGCCATCCAGAACCAGGCAATCCCCACACCCAGTAATTCGCCCAGCACGATCCAGAGTCCCTGCAAACCAATAGCAAAACCGGTACCGGTCAGGCCGAGTAAAAGCCAGGCGGACTCACCCGTGGCACGGGCCGAAAAGGCTACATTGATAAAGCCCAGTTTCTTGCCGCCGGCATAGTAGTCACGAATGTCGTGCATGCGCCGGGAAGCAAAGTAACCGATGAGCAAGAGAATGATGCAGTAAATAAATACTGCGCAGGATTTCCAAAATAAAGCGCTGATGAAAAACTCCTCTTAATTATTTTCAGGAGAGGCTCTGGCTGCACCTGCAGAATTACCTTTGTGGAGAAAGATAAGCCCCTAAATCTAAAAGATCCTTGTCACTGATTTCAGTCTTGCGAAAAGGCGGCATAATTTTTACACCATTACGAACAAACAAGGCGACAAGTTCCGGGGTCAGGTCGAGTCGCTCTTCCAGTACTCCGGATTTTTCTCCCTTGTAGATAAATTCCAGTGCTGATGTACCCGGATGCTTGCGTGCTCCGGGAGCATGACAGGATGAACACCAGTGTTCGTAAACTTCCTTGCCATGGGCACGATCACCCACCTGGGCAAATAGTTCGCAACTTACCAGGGCCAAGACCAGAAATAGAAACGACCTAGACATTGCTGTCTCCTTCCTTTTCTTTGCTCACCTTGATGGTAGCAACGCCTTTTCCTTCTGTATCCCGAATATGCTTCGGCCAGATGCCATAGCGTCCGGCAGAAATAATTCCCCTGGGATCAATGGCGTCCTTGAGAGTTTGTTGTAATCTCAACAGCGCATTGTCATTAAATGAATATGCCGCTGCACAGTCATCCATGAAGGCAGTATGGGTGCGATATTCGCCCCAGCCATGTTCTGCAGCGACCTTGACCAGTTCACGGAAAATTTCCCGGGTTTTACGATTGGTATCAGCATCGCGGGTGACAGTAAATCCTACCAGAATGGTGAATGTGCGTTGATGGTAGGAATACGGGGGAACATTGAATACCGTATTGCCACCCATCTCTCTCAGTACCCGAACCAGAACTTTATTGGATTCCAGTACCGCCTCTCCGGTCATGGGTACCACCGGCGAGAAGCCCAGATGGCCGTTGGTGCCAGCGGGATTAAAATTGGAGCGATTACCCAGTTGGAAAACCGACATGGAAGGGACACCCAGGTGATTTTCATCCGCTGTCTGCATTAATTCTTCATAAGACATCGGGAAATTGAGGGATTCCTGATCCTGGTAACGTACACCATCAATGTCGGCAAATTGTCTCTTCACATATTCCCAGGAGCTGTCGACAATTTCCCGTGGCCCATAAAATTTGAACTGGGAACTCCAGAACGGGGTATTGTTGCTGCGGGCAAACTCATCAAGAATCCGGATATCTTCCTCGTTAGCCCTTTCATAGCGCTCCTGCATTTCCGGATTCTGCCCTATGGCAAACTGCATCGGAGACTGCACACCGGCATTGGAGTTGAGTATCCCGCTGTACATCATTTTTGCAGTTATTCTCACCAGTTCATGCACATCGTTATATCTCATGACCTGGACGGAGCCAGAACAAAAAGCTTCCGGTGCCGGGCTTAACCAAAAACCCATCTTGGTGACGACACCAAAATTTGACTGGGCAAACAGACCATCCATCCAGGGACCATAGCCCCAGCGATATTGCTGCCAGGTTTCAGCATTGGGTAAGGCACCCATGCCAGTGCGCACAATATCGCCATCCGCCAGCACCACTTCCATACCGCAATGGGCTTCGAAATGATCACGGTAAGGATTAACGGTGTAGCCCACGCCATGGTCCAGTGAATTACCAATCAGACTACCCCAGCCGGGATCCGGGCAGTCTATCCACAGATCGAGTCCCTTTTCCTGAATATAATTGTATAAATCAAAATAGGAAACGCCAGGCTCTACAAGCGCAAAGGCGTTTTCTTCATTCACCTCAATAATCCGGTTCATGCGTTTCAGATCCAGTACCACACTACCGGTGAGTACGGGAGCAGAACCTCCATAGCCGAGGTTTTTACCTGTTGATACCGGGTAAACAGGAATTTGAAATTCGTTACAAATAGCCATCAGGGACTGCACTTCTTCAGCAGATTGCGGTGCCAGGGCAATGGATGGAATCTTCTCTTCTTCCTCACCCCACAATGGCGAATAGGCATCACGGTAAAGGTCAACATCAGCTTCATCTGTGAACACCCACTCTGCTCCGATCGATGACTCAAATTGCCTTACTGCCCTGTCAAAATCTGATTGACTGACACCTGGTGGATATCTCATGCTTTTCCCTTAACTGTTCTAATTTTTTAAAAAAACCATAGCTCTCAGGCAAAATAAGCCTATCATCATTCATTCCGTGTTTACACTTGTCGAAACAGTCAAAAGATATTCCAGAAAGGGTAAAACAATTGCATCCTGTACTCGAAATACACGGCTATGAAAGCTAAAATGCATATCTGTAAAAGATATCAAAAATAGAATTTCAATATGTCTGTGCAAACCAAGCAAAATAAGAAAACCAAATTTTGAAAACTGAATTCCTGGGTAAAACTTTATCGGGTCCATTTACCGTCCCTTCCGGCATCGTGACCTGTGCTGCCCCTATCATCCAGCGCTTTTTTGACCAGATGCCAGAGGTAGGAGTACTGACCACCAAAAGCATTTGTCTGGAACCAAGACTTGGCTATCGCGAACCTATCCTTAGCCAGTATGCCCCCGGATGTTTCGTTAATGCTGTGGGTCTTACTAATCCTGGCGCGCTCAAGTCAGCAGAATTGCTGGGTGAACTCAAGATTCCAGACGACCGTTTCCTGTTGATTTCAATTTTCGGCGGCAGCGTTGAAGAATATGTGGAAGTAGCGAAAATACTGGCGCCGTTTGGCGATGGTCTGGAGCTGAACCTCTCATGTCCACACGCCAAAGGGTATGGCATGGCCATGGGGCAGGATCCGGAATTGGTCAAGGAAATCACCGCTGCGGTGAAAGCAGCCGTCGATGTGCCGGTCATTCCCAAACTAACCCCGAATGTACCAAACTTCGCAGAAATCGCTGAGGCAGCGGTAGCTGGCGGTGCTGACGCTCTGTGTGCCATTAATACCGTCGGTCCCGGTCAGCATACCCGCCATGGTCATGCCGTTTTGAGCAACGGTGAAGGCGGAATGTCCGGTAAGGGGGTTCTGCCAATCGCATTGAAATGTGTGAGCCAGGTCAGCCATCTTGATGTGCCGATAATTGCCTGTGGCGGATTGTCCAGCGCAGAGGATATCCGTTCATTCCAGCATGCAGGGGCCACAATATTTGGTGTTGGTTCCGCCTTGATTGGTATGACTACTGATGAGATTGCTGATTATTTTAATACCCTGTGCAATGATCTTGAACAAGGCTCTGAAAAAGCGGAAAGCCTGGTACGTTACGATATCGACATGGAATTTTCACCGGTCACCCTGGTGGAAAACAAACGCATATGTGATGACATCTGTATTCTTACCTTTGATTCCAAAGTATCAGTGCAAGCAGGCGAATTTATTTTTCTTTGGATACCCGGTCTGGGAGAAAAACCTTTTTCGGCACTCACCGATGATCCCTTCTCTCTGGTTGTGATCAACCTTGGTCAGTTCACCGAAGCCTTGATGAGTCTGGAACCAGGTACCGAAGCTTATGTTCGCGGTCCTCATGGTATTGCAGCTTCTCCACCCAAAGACTCAACAATAATGGCAGTCAGTGGCGGAACAGGTCTTGCGGCTGTGTATCAGATTGCCAGAGATTTTTCCGCTCATGGAAATAACAAAGCAGAATTTTTCATCGGTGCACGTAGTAAGGAACGTTTGTATTTCGTCGACGAATGCAAAGCCATTTGCCCAACACACATTGCCACCGATGATGGTAGTGAAGGCTTCCATGGCGTAGTCACTGAATTATTACGCAGTCGTCTGGCAGAGATGAGTCAGGAAGAGCGGGATGGCCTGGTGTTTTACAACTGCGGACCTGAACCAATGGTCCATGCGGCCATTGCTGTGCAAAAAGAATTTTGCCGACCTGATCAGATATTCAATGCTATTGATTATATGACCAAGTGTGGCGTAGGTATCTGTGGTGCCTGTAATACTCCTGATGGCCGCCGTTTATGTGTGGACGGCCCTTTCATTGTTGATAATTAATTACCTAATCACGGTAACTGTTTACCGGTGGTAATTGTGCACCAGTTCCCCGGGGTCTGGCTTCTTCTGCGACTACATTCACTCTTAGTGAACCAATACCATCAATACTGGCTTCGATCACTTCGCCATCCTGCAAAAAACGTTGCTCTCCACGTACTGAAGTCCCCATACCTACACCACCAGAAGTACCATTGTTGAGTACATCGCCCGGGTAGAGCGTAATCAGGGAGGAAGCATATTCAATCAGCTCATACAGGGAATGAATCATGTCACCTGCAGTGGCTTCCTGCATCTGCTCATCACCGATGCTCAAGGTCTGACGCAATTTTTCCATGGGGTCGCCATAAAACTCTTTTGGCACAATCCAGGGTCCCATTGGGGCAAATGTATCGTGGCCTTTGCCGACAAACCAGTCCACTCCCTGAAAGCCCCCAGGTGGTCGTCCACCCCGGTCACTTATATCCATGGTCACCATATAACCAAAAATATAGTCCTGTGCTTCCTCAGCACTGACATATTTCGCGGCTTTACCGATCACGGTGCCAAGCTCAACTTCCCAATCTGTCTGTGTGCGCCCGTAGGGAATTACTACTGAATCTCCATCACCTATCACAGCGCCACGCGTCGGTTTCAAAAACAGATAAGGCGCACCACGATTTTCACGACGCTCACGTCTGGACGCAGCAATTTCTTCGGGGGTGCCTGTTTCATTAACATGGGTATAGAAATTCACCGCGGCATTCATGATCTTGCCCGGGTACATAATAGGCGGCAAGGTATCGATGGTATCCAGCACATGGATCCATGCCGGCCTGTCGATATCAAGCAGGTCATTGAGTACCAGGTAATTTGCGATTTCATATAACCGGCGTTTCAGTCCATATTCATAACGTTCGATTAAATCGATCATGTCATCAGGCATTGGTATTTCAGGCACCATGCCTGCGTTTTCCAGACTGGCATTAGCTGCATCAAGCTCTACGATCAAGGCATCACGAAATACCAAACCTAGTTCAGCAGATCCATTGATAGAGAATGTTCCCACTTTGAAGGGCGCAAGAATTTCGTCTGAGCTTTGTGCAAAAAGTGAAGTGGTGAAAGAAAATAAAAGAACTGCTGACAACAGCCTGATTGTTTTACCTGCAAACATGATCCATCCCCCTGGTCAGTTTTTGAAATAATTTTTTATAAAGGGGAACAAGTGTCACTCGGGTGACAGTGATGTGTCAAGCAAGTCACAAGCATATGCTTGTGACTTGTAACTTGCGACTAGTTTTTATAAACAGCCTGTGCTGCAGCGACAGCCTTACCACTATTGATTCCAGCACCCATATCGGTCAAAACCGCATCAAGAGCACCAAGGAAAAATAAGACATTGGTTTTACAGCTGCTTTGCCCCATCAAACCTACACGCCATACTTTACCTGCAAGTGCGCCAAGACCGGCACCGATTTCCAGATTGTAGTCATTAAGCAGTGCTGCACGAACATTCGCTTCTTCAACACCTTCCGGTATGGTCACAGAATTAAGTTGTGGCAAACGGTACTCAGGAGCAACAACAAAACTAAGACCCATTGCTTCCACACCAGCGGCAAGTGCCTTGTGATGATAGGCATGACGTGCCCAGCTATTTTCAAGGCCTTCTTCTTCCAGCATCACCAGGGATTCGTGTAAACCGTACATGCTATTTACCGGGGCAGTATGATGATAGGCACGAGCGCCTTCACCCCAATATCCCATCACCAGGTTCATATCCAGGAACCAGCTTTGTACTTTTGTTTTACGGTTACTGATCACTTCTACTGCTCTGTCACCGAAACTTACCGGTGAAATACCAGGAGGGCAGGAAAGACATTTCTGGGTGCCGGAATAAATAGCATCAATACCCCAACCATCAACATCGAGTTCTATACCAGCAAGGCCCGTAACGCTGTCTACCAATGATAAACAATCATATTTATGTGCCAATGCGGTTAATTCTTTTGCATCACTGCGAGCACCTGTTGAAGTCTCAGCATGGACGAAGGCCAGTACTTTGGCATCGGGATTCGCTTTTAGTGCATCTTCAACTTTATTGAGATCAACAGGGGCACCCCAATCATCTTGCACCATTACCGGATGTGCTCCACAACGCTCTACATTTTCTTTCATACGCCCGCCAAACACTCCGTTCTGGCACACTACTGCTTTATCACCTGGTTCAAGAAGGTTATAAAAGCAGGTTTCCATGCCAGCTGAACCAGGCGCTGAAACAGGAATAGTTAATTTATTTTTCGTCTGAAAGGCATACTGAAGCAAGCTTTTAATATCATCCATAAGGCCCACAAATGCTGGATCAAGATGACCAATGGTTGGTGCACCCATAGCAGCAGTAACGCGGGGATTTACATCAGAAGGTCCGGGACCCATCAAGGTTCGAAGCGGCGGATGAAAGGATTTGCTCATGGTTCTATCTCGCTATATTCACGTTAGTATAATTTTCAATTTTCGGAAATAAAAAAAGCCGAAAAGACGGCTTTTTTCTGCAACTGCTTAACTCTCAGTTACCTGTCAGGATTCTTCGACACCATCATAGTCAAAGTCTTCTTCAGGACGGTCAACGAGTTCAACATAGGCCATTGGTGCTTTGTCACCAGTACGTAAGCCACATTTGATAATGCGCAGGTAACCACCAGGGCGTTCAACATAACGCGGGCCAATTTCTGTGAACAACTTGCCAACAGATTCCTTGTCACGCAAGCGGGAAAAAGCCAGTCTGCGGTTAGCAACACTGTCCTGCTTGGCTAAAGTAATCAGCGGCTCAGCATAGCCACGCAGTTCCTTGGCTTTAGCCAAAGTTGTTTTAATGATTTCGTGTTCAACCAGGGATGAAGTCATATTGCGAAACATCGCTTTTCGATGACTACTGTTCCTGTTGAGCTGACGCCCACTATGTCGATGACGCATTACAAATATTCCTGTTTAGTTCTTTCTAAATTAAGCAGCGCGTTCACTACCCTTAAGGGAGGACGGCGGCCAATTTTCAAGACGCAGACCAAGGGATAATCCTTTAGAAGCCAATACGTCTTTAATTTCTGTCAGTGATTTTTTACCCAGGTTAGGGGTTTTCAGCAATTCTACTTCTGTGCGCTGAATCAAATCACCAATGTAATAAATATTTTCTGCTTTCAGGCAGTTAGCTGATCGAACGGTAAGTTCCAGATCATCAACCGGACGCAGCAGGATAGGATCAATCTTATCTTCCTGTTGCTCTGGCTCTTTAATCGCATCGTTTTTGAGATCAACAAAAACACTCAGTTGATGCTGCATGATGGAAGCCGCCTGACGAATAGCTTCTTCTGGATCAATTGTGCCGTTAGTTTCCAGCTCAAGAACCAGTTTATCCAGGTCAGTACGCTGTTCTACACGTGCATTCTCTACAGAATAAGTAACGGAATTAACCGGCGTGTAGGACGCATCCAGCATCAGTTTGCCAACAGCACGAGTTTCCTCATCTGCATCAATTCTTGTATCAACAGGTGCATAACCACGACCAACACCAATTTTGATGTGCATGTTGATAGCACCATTTTCATTCAGGTTACAGATAAGGTGCTCAGGATTTATAATTTCAACATCCTGTTCCAAAGTGATGTCACCGGCAGTAACCGGACCTTTACCACTTTTGTTCAGATTAAGAACAACTTCATCTTTACCTTCGAGAATCACAGCCAGTCCTTTAAGGTTCAGGATGATTTCAATGACATCTTCCTGAACACCTTCTATTGTGCTGTATTCATGGACTACACCATCAATTTCAACTTCTTCTACGGCACAACCAGGCATGGAGGATAATAAAATCCTGCGCAAGGCATTGCCCAGTGTATGGCCGAAGCCCCTTTCCAATGGCTCCAGTACTACTTTTGAATGACACTTATCAAATTCTTCAACCTGAATAACTTGAGGTGTCAGAAAGTCAGCTAACGAAATTTGCATGGAATTCCTCTCAGACCTGGTAATGACTGAACGTTATTTCGAGTAAAGCTCAACGATCAAGCTTTCATTGATTTCGGAAGACAGTTCACTGCGCTCCGGCTTGTTTTTGAAAACACCTTCTAACTTGTCGATGTTCACATCAATCCACTCTATTTGCAGTCGACTAGCAGCCTGATCTAGAGCTGATTTGATGCGCATCTGGTTTTTGGCTTTTTCACGAACTGTGATGACATCGCCATCAGAAACCTGGTAAGAAGCAATATTGACAGTTTGTCCATTAACCTGGATTGCCTTATGGGAAACCAGCTGTCTGGCCTCTGCACGAGTGGCACCAAAACCAATTCGATAAACAACATTGTCTAATCTTGATTCAAGAAGCTGCAGCAGGTTTTCACCGGTAGCACCTTTCAAACGAGCTGCTTCCTTATAGTAATTACGGAACTGCTTTTCAAGCACGCCATACATGCGGCGTACTTTCTGCTTTTCACGCAGCTGCACACCATAATCGGACAGACGTGAACGGCGGTTGCCATGTTGTCCAGGTACAGCTTCAAGATTACATTTATCATCCAGTGCACGTACGCCACTCTTCAGGAAAAGATCAGTACCTTCCCTTCTGGATAATTTACATTTTGGTCCTATGTATCGTGCCATACTCTATTTTCCAGTTTTCTCTTATCTTTTAACTTTAGTCTTTTAACTATTTTAAATTTTATCCAGCAGTTACACACGACGACGTTTAGGTGGTCGACATCCATTATGTGGAATTGGAGTAACATCAGTAATATTGCTAATTTTCAGGCCACATGAATTCAGTGCTCTGACTGCGGATTCACGTCCAGGTCCTGGACCATTCACCCTGACATCTACATTTTTGAGACTGTAGGCTTCAACAGCAGCTTTACCAGCACGCTCTGCTGCAACCTGTGCAGCAAACGGGGTGCTCTTTCTTGAGCCACGGAATCCGGAACCGCCAGAAGTTGCCCAGGTCAGTGCATTACCCTGACGATCAGTAATAGTAATAATCGTGTTATTAAATGACGCATGGATGTGTGCCACACCATCATTGACGGCTACTCTTGCTTTCTTGCGAGTTGCTCCGGGTTTAGCCATTTACTGTTCTTCCTGTATTAACTATTTTCTTTCTGTTCTTTTCGTACTGTTTTTAAAACTATTTCAAAAACAGTCATTGTTAATGCTTATCTACGAATTGGTTTACGTGGCCCTTTACGAGTTCTGGCATTCGTTTTAGTTCGCTGACCATTAACCGGCAGACTACGACGATGTCGAATACCACGATAGGAGCCCAGATCCATCAAACGTTTGATGTTCATGGAGATTTCACGACGCAAATCACCTTCAACAGTCATTTTGGTGATTTCATTTCGTATAGAGTCAAGCTGCTCTTCACTAAGATCGCTTACTTTAGTGTTCGGTGTAATACCAGTCATATCACACAGTGCTTGTGCTTTTGTAGGACCAATACCGAATACATAACGCAGTGAAATCACGATATGTTTGTTATCTGGTATGTTGACTCCGGCAATACGGGCCATATGCTAACTCCAATGTTTCTTTTGTTAACAGCGTTGCTTTGCAACGTTATCTGCTTATTAAATATCTTTAAATATCAACTACTTATCTATATTATTTCTTCATTATTCAGTCGTTGTTCGTTCTTGTTCAATTCAGCCTGCAGGTGCCAGTAAAAAAGCGCGCTAGCTTATCGTCTGGCCTGCTAAAAATCAAGCCAACAGACGAAAGGTTAATTTAACCCTGTCGCTGTTTATGGCGTGGTTCCTTGCAAATCACTCTTACAACACCGCCGCGTTTAATAACTTTGCAGTTACGACATACTTTTTTTACTGATGCTCTGACTTTCATGAATCTTCTCCAAACCTCTTAAAGCAATATCTATTAACTATCGCTTGAATGACCCAATGTTGGACTTCTTCATCAGGGATTCATACTGATGAGACATCAGATGAGACTGAATCTGTGACATAAAATCCATACATACAACCACTACAATAAGTAGTGAAGTCCCGCCCAACTGGAAAGGCACATTGGCCGCTACCTGCAGGAACTGGGGTAATAAACAAATCATCGTAATGTAAACCGCACCAAACATAGTGAGTCGGGTCATCACGCTGTCCACATAAGTAGCAGTCTGCTCACCTGGTCGGATACCCGGGATAAAAGCACCGGATTTTCTCAAATTGTCTGCAATCTCTTTCGGGTTAAAAACCAGCGAAGTATAGAAAAAGCAAAAAGCGACAATTAATGTAGCAAATACAAGTATATATAGTGGTTGGCCAGGTCCGAGTATCAGTGCCAGATCTGCCATCCATTGCATACCTTCATTCTGACCAAACCATTGACCCAGAGATGCAGGAAATAACAAAAAGCTGCTGGCAAAAATTGCCGGAATTACACCCGCCATGTTCACCTTCAAAGGTAAATGGCTGGATTGTCCCTGATACATCTTGCGGCCTTGCTGACGTGGCGCATAATTTACAGTAATTCTGCGTTGTGCTCTTTCTACAAAAACTACACAAGCAATCACCACTGCTGCAATTACGGCAACGATAAATAGTGCTATCGGTTGAATCTGACCTTCAGCTGCCTGTTCCAGTGATTGTCCGATTGCTGCGGGCAAGCCCGCCACGATACCAGCGAAGATCAGTAATGAAATACCATTACCAACGCCCCTTTCAGTGATTTGTTCGCCCAGCCACATAAGAAACATGGCACCGGTAACCAGTGAAACAAATGCTGTGAAATAAAAGCTGAAATTTGCATTAAAAGCTAACTGGGATAATAAACCCGTGGTGATAGCAACAGCCTGAACAGAAGCAAAAAGCAGTGCACCATAACGAGTGTACTGACTGATTTTACGACGACCAGATTCACCTTCTTTCTTTAATTGTTCTAACTGCGGAGTGGTAGCAGTTAATAACTGCATAATAATAGACGCAGTAATATAAGGCATAATACCCAGAGCAAAAATACTCATACGCTCAATGGCACCACCAGAAAACATATTAAACAAGCCCAGGAATGTACCCTGATTCTGATTAAACAGTGCTTGCAGCTGATCAGGATTAATACCAGGAACAGGGATATGCGTACCTATGCGGTATACCAAAATTGCGAACAGCACAAAAGCAAGTCTGGCTTTTAATTCAGCCAACCCGTCTGCTTTTCCTGGTCTCATTCCTGGAGTCGCCATGTTAAATATCTATCCCGATTACTCTTTAATTCGTGAAATTCGTTAAGCTAATGCAGTTTAAGCGCTTGCTTCTTTTTTTACTTGTTTAACTTTTTTGCCTTTAGGCTTCTCAATAGCGTCTATAACCTTGCCACCTGCTGCTTCAATCGCAGATCTTGCACCTTTGGTTACACTTAAGCCCTCTACAGTCACAGCAGTAGTCACATCACCGGAAAGCATAATTTTCACACGCTTGGTATTACGTTTGATGATATTGGCTTTTTCCAAAGTCTCAATATTGATAACACCACCTTCAACTTTATTAAGCTCAGATGTACGAACTTCTTCAGTGACGCTACCAATTCGAGAATAAAAACCAAATTTTGGAACACGTTTTTGCAAAGGCATCTGACCGCCTTCAAAACCTGGACGCACACCGCCACCCGAACGAGATTTTTGGCCTTTGTGACCACGTCCCGCGGTTTTACCATGTCCGCTACCTATACCTCGGCCGACACGTTTCTTTTCCTGGATAGAGCCAGGAACTGGAGCCAATGTATTCAATTGCATAGTAGTATCAGTTGTCATAGTTTTTATTTCTGTAATAAATAGTTTTCATTTCTGTAATAAGTAATTATTTATCTATAATTAAAGCTATTTCAGTTCAGTCTTCCACTTTAATCATATGGATCACTTTATTGATCATGCCACGTACAGCTGGTGTATCTTCCACTTCCACTGAATGACGAATACGCCTCAGGCCAAGTCCAGTGAGACAGGCTTTATGCGCTTTCAAAGCTCCGATAGGGCTTTTCAAAAGAGTAACTTTAACTTTATTTGCTGCCATGATTTCTTACTCTATCTTTCAGTTACTTGAATCTTTAAATTTTTATTTATCAGGATTTCTTACTAATCCGACAATTTATCCAATAATCTCTTCAACAGTTTTGCCACGTTTTGCTGCAATTTCTTCAGGAGCACGCATTGTCTGCAATCCTTTAAACGTTGCTCTAACCACATTGACAGGGTTAGTTGAGCCATAACATTTCGCCAGTACATTATGTACACCGGCTAGCTCCAGAATCGCACGCATTGCGCCACCGGCAATAACACCGGTACCTTCAGAGGCAGGCTGCATATAGATCTTGGAAGCGCCGTGCCTGGCTTTAATTGGGTATTGCAAAGTATCACCGTCAAGTTTGACGCTAATCATATTGCGACGAGCAGCTTCCATAGCTTTCTGGATTGCCAGAGGCACTTCACGCGCTTTTCCGCGTCCAAAGCCAACTTTGCCATTCCCATCACCAACGGCAGTGAGCGCAGTAAAACCAAAAATTCGGCCACCTTTAACCACTTTGGCTACACGGTTTACCTGAATCAGCTTTTCCTGCATGCCTTCTTCGTTTTTGTTCTGTTCTTTTTTATATGCCATTTGTCTAAACCGTTTACCTAGAATTCCAATCCATTTTCACGTGCAGCATCTGCAAGAGCTTTAACACGACCGTGGTACTGATACCCACTACGATCAAAAGCGACTGTAGTGACACCTGCTGCTTTGGCTTTCTCTGCAATCTCTTTGCCTACCTGAACAGCAGACTCAACATTGCCAGTTTTCTTTTCGCCCAGTGAAGTAGCGGTTGCCAGCACCTGATGATCAGGAGAAATCACCTGCGCATAGATATGGCGGGGACTTCTGTATATGCAAAGGCGGTTTACCCGCAATTCGCTGATTTTTGCCCGTGATCTTTTGGCGCGTCTCAGACGAGATGTTTTCTTCTCGTTCATAGTTTTATCTCTTCTTCCTAATGTCTTTAAACTAATTTTTAACTATTACTTCTTCTTCGCTTCTTTTCTGAATACACGTTCGTCAGAGTAGCGAATACCTTTACCCTTATAAGGCTCGGGTGGTCTGAACTTTCTGATTTCTGCAGCAACCTGACCTACTTTTTGTTTGTCAGCACCCTTGATCACGATCTCTGTCTGAGTAGGAGTGTCTGCAGTAATACCTTCGGGCAATGGATAATCAATTGGGTGTGAATAGCCAACAGTCAGGTTGATTTTTTTACCTTCTGCTTTAGCTCTGTAACCAACTCCGATTAGCTCCAGTTTCTTTTCGAAACCATCACTGACACCCACTACCATGTTGTTAACCAGGGAACGGAAAGTTCCAGTCATGGCTACAGCTTCTTTGCTTGTTTTCTTTGCAGACAACTTCAGCTGATTATCTTCATTGACGATATCCACCAGATCATGCAATTGCAGGTCAAGGGAACCATTGCTTCCTTTTATTGAAACAAGGCCGTTGGCTATATTCACCTCGACGCCCTTAGGCAGATCGACTGGACTGTTTGCTATTCTTGACATAATCCTGCTCTTTTAAACTGTTATAACTTGTATTTACTAAATAGTTTCTTGTATTGCTACTGATTAAAAAACTGTACAGAGAATCTCACCGCCGATACCGGCATTCTTGGCAGCTTTATCAGTCATCAACCCTTTATTAGTGGAAATAACACTAATACCCAGGCCAGCCTGAACTTCTGGAATATCGTCTTTACCGGTGTATAAACGCAAACCAGGACGACTGCCACGATGCAAGGACTCTATAACAGGTTTGCCATTAAAATATTTAAGGTCAATATTAATTTGTGGCTTCACCAGGTCATCATTGACTGAATACCCATTGATATATCCTTCCTGCTTCAGCACATCCAGGATAGCCTGTTTGATTTTTGAAGACGGGCAGGACACATCAGGAAGACCAGCCATCTGGGCATTCCTTATACGTGTCAGTAAATCTGCAATGGGGTCTGACATACTCATTAATCTATTCCTCTATCTCTATCATGCTGACCGGTGAAAATCACTTTCCAGCTATTGGTTTTTACCAGCTGGCTTTGGTCAGACCGGGAACATCACCTTTCATGGCATGTTCACGTAATTTATTTCGGCACAATCCAAATTTACGATATACACCATGTGGTCGGCCTGTAACTTTACAACGATTACGCTGACGAGTAGGACTCGCATCCCTGGGAAGCTTCTGCAATTTTACCTGGGCATCCCATTTCTCTTCGTCAGAGGCTGTCTGACTTTTCAGTACAGCTTTAAGCGCAGTACGTTTTTCAGCGTACTTGGCAACCAATTTGGTGCGCTTGTGTTCTCTTTCAATCATTGAAGTTTTAGCCATAACTTATTTTCTCTTGCCTTCTTTAAACTTAGATCTTCTATCTATAATAATTATCAAAACACTATCAGGCGCTAGCTGCAGGAGCTACCTCACCTTTTAATGGGAAATTCATTGCTCGCAACAAAGCTCGACCTTCAGCATCATTTTTTGCCGTGGTAGTAATCGTAATATCCATACCACGGAGTGTGTCGATCTTGTCGTATTCAATCTCAGGGAAAATAATCTGCTCTGTAACACCCATTGCATAATTTCCGCGACCATCAAATGATTTGGCGCTTAGTCCCCTGAAGTCACGAATTCGCGGAATTGCCACAGATACAAGTCGATCCAGAAATTCATACATACGCTCGCCCCGTAAAGTTACTTTACAACCGACGGGCCAACCTTCACGAACCTTGAAACCAGCAACAGATTTACGGGCAAGATTCACAACAGGTTTCTGGCCACTTATCTTGGTCATGTCACCCAAGGCATTTTCCAGAACCTTTTTGTCGCCGAATTCACCGCTACCCATATTAATTACCACTTTGGTAATTTTGGGTATTTCCATTGGATTCTGATAAGAGAACTGATTATTCAGCTCTTTCATCACTTCATTTTTGTAAAAATCTCTTAAACGAGCCATGATCTTTATATAACCTGTCTTTGTTTATCGTTTGTCTATCTACTAATTCTAATCAATAGACGAATTGTCAGATTTATAAACTCTGACTTTTTCGCCACTGTCATTAACACTAATTCCTACACGATCAGCCTTATCCGCTTTCGAGTTGAATATAGCAACATTGGAAATCTGAATGGCGGCTTCTTTCTCGACAATACCGCCCTGTTTGCCAAGATTTGGATTAGGTTTGGTATGGCGCTTCACCATGTTGATGCCAGAGACAATCAGCCGACCATTATCCAGCACGCGGGTGATCTTTCCGCGCTTGCCCTTGTCTTTACCGGCAATCACAATCACTTCATCATCACGTTTCAATTTCTGCATTGTACTTTTCTCAATTTCAACTTCTGGTTAACCATCTGTAGGAGGGACTTTAGTCCCGAAAAATTCGCGGTTAAAACCGCTCCTACAATACTTCCGGCGCCAGAGAAATAATTTTCATGAATTTCTCATTTCGCAGTTCCCTGGTAACCGGTCCGAAAACACGAGTTCCAATAGGAGCATCCTGAGCGTTTAACAGGATTGCTGCATTATCATCAAACTTGATCAAGGATCCGTCCGCACGTCGTACACCACTCTTGGTTCGGACAACGAGTGCACTCAGTACCTGGCCTTTTTTGACCTTGCCTCTTGGAATGGCTTCTTTAACTGTAACCTTGATTACATCACCAATTCTGGCGTAACGACGATGAGATCCACCAAGAACCTTGATGCACATCACTTTTCTGGCACCGCTGTTATCTGCCACATCCATATAGGACTGAACTTGAATCATCTAACTTCTCCGATGTTAAAAACCCTTGGGTATTTAACAACTCTTTATCTTTAAACTAATATTTTTTATTTCCTGACGTAATTTTTGTTACGCCAGTATCTTTTAATCTTTTCTAAACTCTTTTCTAAACTCTTTTCTAAACTCTTTGCAAATATCTTTAAACGATGGTGGCTTTTTCATCAATTGAAACCAGCGCCCAGGTCTTGGTTTTGGATATTGGGCGAACTTCTTTAATAGTGACAGAATCACCAGTTTGACATTCATTAGCCTCATCATGGGCATGAAGCCTGGAAGATTTAGTCAAATATTTACTATACACAGGGTGCTTTACACGCCTTTCAACCAGCACAGTAATGGACTTGTCCATCTTGTTGCTGAAAACCCTGCCAGTAGCAGTACGCGCACTCTTCTCAGCACCTGCGGCAGACTCTTCTGTCGCGGTATTTTTCAAATCTTTTTCAACGGCTTCTGTCATTTTTTCTAAAACCTGTTCTCTTTAATGGGCCTGATCAATACTTCTTTCAAGACCGTTTTTCATTAATCAGGGTTTTTACCCTGGCAATATCTTTGCGTACTGCAGTCACCATATGCGTCTGACCTAGCTGGCCAGTAGATTTCTGCATGCGGTAATTAAATTGGTCACGTAAAAGCTCAACGAGAACTTCATTAAGTTCTACAACTGACTTTTCTCTCAACTCGCTTGTTATGTATTTAGCCATTACATTACTACCCTTTTAGCAAATTTTGTTGCGAAAGGAAGTTTCGATGAAGCCAGAGCAAATGCTTCTGCTGCAATTTCTTCACTCACACCTTCAATTTCAAACAACACCTTGCCAGGCTGAATCTGGGCTACCCAGTATTCAACATTACCCTTACCTTTACCCTGTCTTACCTCAAGAGGTTTCTGGGTAATTGGCTTGTCAGGAAAAACGCGAATCCAGATTTTCCCACCACGTTTTACATGACGCGTTAGTGCACGACGGGCAGATTCAATCTGACGAGCTGTCAAACGACCACGGCTGACAGCCTTCAAACCATATTCGCCGAAACTGATACTGCTGCCACGATGGGCCAGACCACGATTACGGCCTTTCATTTGCTTGCGAAATTTGGTTCGCTTCGGTTGTAACATCCTTAACTACCTCTTAAGAATTCTTTTTTGGTTCAGTTTCAGGAACTTCTTCAGTGTCGAAAACTTCACCTTTAAAGATCCATACCTTCACACCAATAATACCGTAAGTGGTTAATGACTCACTGGTGGCATAGTCAATATCTGCTCTGAGTGTATGCAAAGGTACGCGACCTTCGTGATAACGTTCTGAGCGGGCAATTTCTGCACCACCAAGACGACCACTGACCTGTACTTTTATACCTTCAGCGCCTTGACGCATGGCATTTTGCATAACACGCTTCATTGCTCGACGGAACATTACTCGGCGCTCAAGCTGCTGCGCAACACTGTCAGCAACTAACTGGGCGTCCAGATCCGGCTTACGAATCTCTTCGATGTTGATGTGCACAGGCACACCCATTTTTTTGCTTAATTCTGTACGAAGCTTTTCAACATCTTCGCCCTTCTTGCCAATAACAATTCCTGGTCTCGCAGTGAAAACAGTAACCCGGGCAGTTTGAGCGGGACGCTCAATCTCAACTCTGGAAACAGATGCTGCTGCCAGCTTCTTTTTCACCAGGTCGCGTACTTCCATATCCTCGAGTAAATACCTGGCGTAGTCTCTGCCGCCTGCATACCAGACGGAAGTATGCTTTTTAACAATACCCAGTCTTATGCCTGTCGGGTGTACTTTCTGACCCATATATCCTCTCTTTATTAACCTAAGCTTTTAGCCTGCGAAGTAATCGAAAGGATTACCTTCACCAGCATGGTCGAAGCTTCTGTATCTTTATTCGCTATCGGCGACTTTTACTGTAATGTGACAAGAGCGTTTCAAAATACGATCGGCTCTACCCTTTGCGCGAGGACGAATACGTTTTAACGTCATTCCCTCATCCACATAAATACTGGACACTCTCAGCTCATCAATATCAACACCTTCATTGTGCTCGGCATTGGCAATTGCTGAATTCAAAACTTTCTTGATCAGGTCAGCCGCTTTCTTTGGGCTATAAGTAAGAAGCTCTAGCGCTTCTTCTACACCTTTACCACGAATCTGATCAGCAACAAGCCTGGCTTTCTGGGCCGATAATTTGGCTGTACTTAATTTTGCTGAAACTTCCATCATTCTTACCTCTGTGTACTGTCACTCTTTACCATTAGAATCTGCGGGATTAACGTGCTTTTTTATCTGCAACGTGTCCACGATAGGTTCTTGTGACAACAAATTCTCCAAGCTTGTGCCCGACCATATCTTCCGAAATCAGCACAGGTACATGTAGACGGCCATTGTGTACGGCAATTGTCAGACCCAACATGTCCGGAGAGATCATGGATCGCCTGGACCAGGTTTTGATCGGCCTTCTGTCATTACTGTCCGCAGCAACCTGCACTTTCTTCAGCAGGTGAAGGTCAATAAATGGTCCTTTCTTTAATGATCTTGGCACTTTAGTTTTCCTCTAATTCTTTATCTGCTAGCACGACGACGGCGAACAATAAGTTTATCCGTTCGTTTATTCGTACGAGTCTTGTAACCTTTAGTCGGTGTACCCCAGGGTGAAACAGGATGTCTGCCACCGGAAGTACGGCCTTCACCACCACCATGTGGATGGTCTACCGGGTTCATGGCAACACCACGAACTGTTGGCCTGACACCACGCCAGCGTTTAGCACCTGCTTTACCCAGAGAACGCAGGTTATGCTCACTGTTAGATACCTCTCCCAGTACTGCACGGCAGTCAGATAATACTTTACGCATTTCACCTGAGCGCAGACGCAAAGTGGCATATTGACCGTCTCTGGCCACCAACTGAGCTGAAGTACCAGCACTGCGTGCAATTTGCGCACCTTTGCCAGGTTTCATTTCAATGCAATGCAAGGTGCTACCCATTGGTATATTACGTATAGGTAAGCAATTGCCAGGCTTCATTGGCGTAGTTTCACCAGAAATAATTTCGTCACCCGCACTTACTTTGCCCGGGGCAATTATGTAGCGTCGTTCACCATCCGCATACTTCAACAATGCAATGTTTGCACTGCGATTTGGATCATATTCCAGCCTTTCTATAGTTGCCGGGATATTGTCCTTGTTACGTTTGAAATCAATAATTCGGTATTTCTGCTTATGACCACCACCACAATGTCTGCGCGTGATACGTCCAGCATTATTACGCCCGCCATTTTTATGCTGAGCTTCAACAAGAGGAGCATAAGGTGCGCCCTTGTGAAGATCAGGATTAACCACTTTAACGACGAAACGACGTCCAGGGGAGGTAGGTTTTGATTTTATAACTGCCATTTTCTACGCTCTCCTTTAACCCATCTCTGCAAAGTCAATTTCATGACCCTGCTCAAGACGGATATATGCTTTTTTCCAGCTCACACGAGTCCGCATTTTGCCTTTAGCCGTGCGCTTTCTTTTACCTTTCACATTCAAGACCTGAACTTCTTTCACTTCAACATTAAACAGGCCTTCAATTGCTTTCTTGATTTCAGGCTTGGTAGCATCTCTGGCCACTTTGAAAGTAACCTGATTATTCATTTCAGAAATGATAGAGCTCTTCTCAGAAACATGAGGGCCCAATACTATGGTCAACATTCTTTCCTGATTCATGCCAGCATCCCCTCTACTTTCTTGAGCGCAGGTAATGTAATCATTACCTTCTCAAAACCAATCAAGCTAACGGGATCAACACCTGCAGCATCCAGAACATCAACCTTGTGAAGATTGCGGGAAGCAAGATAAAGGTTTTCATCAACCTCATCGCTAACAATCAGTACATTCTGCAAGTCATATTCAGTCAATTTATCGATAAGCCCTTTTGTTTTATGGGAATCGACTTTGAAATCATCTACAACGAGAAGGCGGTCCTGACGAACCAGTTCAGAAAAGATGCAACGTAATGCTCCACGATACATTTTCTTGTTAATTTTTTTGGAGTGATCCTGTGGTCGAGCTGCGAAGGTTACGCCACCAGAGCGCCAGATTGGCCCTCTTGTAGTACCTGCACGAGCACGCCCAGTTCCCTTCTGACGCCATGGTTTCTTACCACCACCACTAACTTCAGATCGGGTTTTCTGCTTTACAGTGCCCTGACGCGCTCCGGCAAGATAGGTAACTACGACCTGGTGAACCAGGCTTTCGTTAAATTCTTTGGCAAAGCTATCGTCAGATACGGAAACTTTTTTTGCTGCCTTCTTACCAGGCAGTGCAACATTCAAATCCATTGCTTACCCCTCAGAAGACGTTTTGGTTTTAACAGTTGGCGAGATAATGACATCTGACCCCGTAGCTCCAGGAACAGAGCCCTTAATGAGAATCAAATTATTATCAGTATCGACTCTTACTACTTCCAGACCCTGGGTAGTGACCTTCACGTTACCCATCTGGCCGGCCATTTTTTTGCCTTTCCAGACACGACCCGGTGTTTGGCATTGTCCGATCGAACCAGGGGCGCGATGTGACAATGAGTTACCGTGAGTAGCATCTTGCATGGTGAAATTGTGGCGCTTGATTACACCCTGGAATCCCTTACCTTTTGAAGTACCAGTAACATCTACAATTTGCCCTTCAGCAAATGTATCTACTGTGAACTCAAAGCCAGGTGCCACATCCTTTTCAGCGAAGGCTGCTTGCTCATCACGAAACTCCCAGAAACCGCGACCGGCATCAATGCCCGCCTTGGAATACTGACCTGCTTCGGATTTGGAGACATGGGAGCCTTTTACAGACCCAGTAGTTACTTGCACAGCGCTGTAACCGTCTGTTTCGACGGTTTTCACCTGAGTAACCCTGTTCGGCAGAACTTCTACCACTGTAACGGGTATAGAGGACCCGGATTCGGTGAAAATGCGGGTCATACCGCTTTTTCGACCGACTAAGCCAATCGACATTATCTTACCTCATCGTGTAAGGGGCTTTAACCCACTATGGCTGCTTTCGCATTACACCATGTTATGTGTACTGCCTGGGCCCTGTAAGGAACCTGGCAAAGTTTATGTATTTAGAGTGCCAGTAGTTTTGGCTACAGACACTTACCACCTAAAAAATTCTTTAAGGCTTTATTCTTCAAGCCTTTAATAAAAAGCGCTACTTACCGCTTTTTGGTTCGCTCTTACCTAGACTGATTTGTACTTCAACACCGGCAGCAAGGTTCAACTGCATCAATGCTTCAACAAATTTCTCAGTCGGCTCAACAATGTCGAGCAAGCGCTTGTGAGTACGAATTTCATACTGGTCGCGCGCATCTTTATTGACATGTGGAGAGACAAGAATCGTAAATCGCTCCTTCCTGGTAGGCAGAGGAATCGGACCTCTGACATAAGCACCAGTACGTTTAGCGGTATTCACCAGTTCCTGTGTAGACTGGTCAATCAAGCGGTGATCAAAGGCTTTTAGCCTAATTCTGATTCGCTGGTTCTGCATATGACCAACATCTCCCGACATCAATAAAGTTGTTAAAGAACATTTAAAAGAGGTGAAACCAAATTTTGATTTCACCTCGAAAAAAGAGCGCAAATATTACGTGCGAGACCCCGTAGAGTCAAGGAGTTTAGCCGTTAAATTAAGAAATAATGAGAGCTTTCTTTACTCTCTTCTTTTTTATCCGGAATTCTTCTCGAATACAGACACTCGAATAATGATAATATGCTTATTATTCAATATTTTAAGCGCCTTTTTCGATAATCGAGCTGGCAACAGCTGAAGGCACTTCTGCGTACTTGGTAAACTCCATGGTATAGGTTGCCCGCCCCTGAGTAGCAGATCGCAGGTCTGTTGAGTAACCAAACATCTCTGCTAAGGGTACTTCGGCATTAATTACTTTCCCGGAAGAGCTGTCTTCCATACCCTGAACAATGCCGCGGCGACGGTTCAAATCACCCATCACATCGCCCATGTATTCTTCAGGTGTAACAACCTCCACCTGCATTACCGGCTCCAGCAAAGCCGCATTGGCCTCTAAAGCGCCTTTTTTTAATGCCATGGAGCCTGCAATCTTAAATGCCATTTCACTGGAATCCACATCATGGAAGGAACCATCATATAAAGTCACTTTCATAGCCAGCAGTGGGTATCCAGCCAGGCAGCCATTTTGCATCTGTTCCTGAACACCTTTGTCGACCGCCGGAATATATTCCCGGGGCACTGCACCACCGACAATTTCATTAACAAATTCGTATTCTGAGTCAGCGGGTAATGGCTCAAGGCGCAACCAGACATGACCATATTGCCCACGACCACCTGATTGCTTTACATGCTTTCCTTCTATTTCGACAATTTTTCGGATCGTTTCACGATACGCAACCTGAGGCTTACCAATATTAGCTTCAACACCAAATTCCCGCCGCATACGGTCAACCAACACATCCAAATGAAGCTCACCCATACCCGAAATAATGGTTTGGCCTGACTCTTCATCTGTTTCCACCCGGAATGAAGGATCTTCCTGGGCCAGTTTGCCGAGCGCAATACCCATTTTTTCCTGATCTACCTGTGTTCTTGGCTCTACAGCAACAGAAATAACAGGTTCCGGGAAATCCATTTTCTCCAGGGTAATGACATTATCGAGGCTACACAGTGTTTCACCGGTGGTAACATCTTTCAGTCCGATTGCTGCGGCAATATCGCCAGCAAGTACTTCTTTAATTTCTTCACGGGAGTTGGCATGCATTTGCACCATCCGGCCAACACGTTCTTTTTTGGCTTTTAGCGGGTTATAAACCGAATCGCCAGATTTCAGGGTGCCTGAGTACACACGGAAAAAAGTCAGTGTGCCCACAAAAGGGTCGGTAGCAATTTTAAAAGCCAGAGCAGCAAATGGCGCGCTATCATCAGCCTCACGGGCCTCCAGAGTGACACCATCCTCCAAAATACCTTCAATAGCTTTAACTTCGATCGGTGCAGGCATGAATTCTATAACTGAATCCAGCATTGCCTGAACGCCTTTGTTTTTAAAGGCAGAGCCACAAAGGGTCAGCACGATTTCATTTGCCAGCGTTCTTACCCTGAGGCCATGTTTGATCTCAGCTTCAGTTAACTCTTCCCCTTCCAGATATTTATTCATGAGTTCATCATTGGCTTCAGCGGCTGCTTCAATCAATTCTGACCGCCATTTCTCACATTCAGGCAACATGTCATCTGGAATTACGCCATATTCAAAAGTTACACCCTGATCGGCTTCATTCCAGATGATGCGTTTCATCTTGATCAGATCAATGACACCCTTGAATTCATCCTCAGCGCCAATGGCGAGCTGGATAGGAACAGGGTTAGCACCAAGGCGCTCTTTCATTTGCTGAACAACTTTTAAATAGTCAGCACCTGCCCGATCCATTTTGTTTACAAAAACAATACGAGGCACTTCATAGCGGTTGGCCTGGCGCCAAACTGTTTCTGTCTGGGGCTGTACCCCTGAGCTTGCACACAAGACCACTACAGCGCCGTCCAATACGCGCAGGGAACGTTCCACTTCAATGGTGAAGTCAACGTGTCCGGGAGTATCGATGATATTAACCCGGTGTTCGTCAAACTGCTGGTCCATGCCACTCCAGAAACAGGTAGTGGCAGCAGAGGTGATAGTAATACCACGCTCCTGCTCTTGTTCCATCCAGTCCATGACGGCTGCACCGTCATGCACTTCACCTATTTTGTGGGAAATACCAGTATAGAAAAGCACTCTTTCGGTTGTTGTGGTTTTGCCTGCATCCACATGAGCAACAATACCTATATTTCGATATCGGCTTAGTGGAGTTTTTCTGGGCACAGTAAAAACCTCAACAATCTCAGAGCGGAAATAGAACCTGGTTTAAAAACGATAATGTGAGAAAGCGCGGTTGGCTTCTGCCATGCGATGGACATCTTCACGTTTTTTGACAGCACTGCCACGGCCTTCGGCTGCATCAGAAATCTCGCCAGCCAGACGCAAAGCCATGGATTTCTCGCCACGACTACGGGCATGATCTACTAACCAGCGCATCGCCAGTGCATGACGTCGATCGGGACGTACTTCCACAGGCACCTGATAGGTAGCACCACCCACACGGCGGGATTTAACTTCCACCAGAGGAGCAATATTGTCCAGAGCAAGCTCAAAGGCTTCCAGAGGATCTTTACCGGATTTGTCAGCGACTACTGCAAGAGCGCCGTAGACAATTTTTTCTGCAACAGATTTCTTGCCATCAACCATTACATGGTTCATAAACTTCGCAAGGGTTTTGTTACCGAACTTGGGATCGGGAAGAACTTCCCGTTTAGCTACAACTCTTCTTCTTGGCATACTTATCTCTCTTCAGGCTTATCCGGCATTAATGAGTTGTCTCAAAATCCGGCCTTACTGTAATGATTTAATTATTTATAACTTCCGTTATAAAGAGTTACTTAGGTCGTTTGGTTCCGTACTTGGAACGACCCTGCTTTCTGTCAGCAACACCGGAAGTATCCAGAGAGCCACGAACAGTGTGATAACGAACACCCGGCAGGTCTTTAACCCTACCGCCCCTGATCAGGATCACGGAATGTTCCTGCAGGTTATGGCCTTCGCCACCGATATATGAAGTCACTTCGTAACCGTTAGTCAGTCGTACACGACATACTTTACGCAGTGCCGAGTTCGGCTTTTTAGGTGTTGTAGTATAGACACGAGTACAGACGCCACGACGTTGCGGGCAACCCTGCAACGCGGGAACATCACTCTTGTCGAGCTTGCTTTTCCTGGGCTTGCGAACCAGTTGGTTAACAGTCGCCATCTATTGCTCCGAAATTCTTTGTTTATTTAAAAAAGAGGCGCGATTGTAATGATCACGCCCCACCTAGTCAACTCATACTAGTCACAAGTCTCAAGTTACAAGTTACAAGTTGCCAGCTGAAAGTAACGGCTTTTGCTTGAGACTTGTGACTTGCGACTTGTGACTGGTTTAATCCTCTGCCGCTTCCGCTGCTGCAGCACTTTCTGATTCTGCAAGTGCTTCACTTAGTGCAGCTTCCACTTCACTGGCTGACACTGTGTCTTCAGACAAACGGGCCTCGGCAATGCGCTTCCTGTTTGCATGATAGGAAAGCCCTGTACCAGCAGGAATCAGTCGTCCTACAACAACGTTTTCCTTGAGACCTTGCAGGTAATCACGCTTGCCAGTGACCGCAGCCTCTGTCAATACACGCGTGGTTTCCTGGAAAGATGCCGCAGAAATGAACGACTCTGTTGCCAGAGATGCTTTAGTGATACCAAGCAAAACCCGCTCAAATTTCACGATTTCTTTTTCTTCATCCCTCAAGCGTGCGTTTTCCTTGCGCACTCGAATGAATTCTACTTGCTCACCTTTAATAAATGCAGAGTCACCCATCTGGATGATTTCAGCTTTACGTAACATCTGGCGAACAATAACTTCAATATGCTTGTCATTGATACGCACACCCTGGAGTCGATAAACTTCCTGGACTTCATTCACGATGAAACGAGCCAGTGCTTCAACTCCTTTCAGGCGCAGGATGTCATGAGGATTTGGTGGTCCATCAGATACAACCTCACCTTTCTCGACATATTCCCCTTCGAAGACCGTCATTTGACGCCATTTCGGAATCAGCACTTCATAATGATCACTGCCATCAATCGGATTCACACCATCTGTTGGCGTAATTACCAGTCGACGCTTGCCTTTGGTTTCCTTACCAAAACTTACTGTTCCGGAAATTTCGGCCAAAATGGCAGGCTCTTTTGGCTTACGTGCTTCAAACAAATCAGCAACACGAGGCAGACCACCAGTAATATCACGAGTTTTAGAACCTTCCTGGGGAATACGGGCAATTACATCACCAATATTCACATCAACACCGTTTTCCACACCAACAATAGCTTTTGAAGGCAGGAAGTAATGGGCAGGAACATTCGTTCCTGGCAAGTTAAACTCTTTTCCTTTTCCGTCAACCAGCGTAATAGCGGGACGTAATTCTTTACCCGCTGAAGGACGCTCGGAAGGATCCATAACAGTGATATTGGTCAGACCGGTTATTTCGTCAGTCTGACGCTTCACACAAAGCCCCTCTTCCATGGCTTCGAAACGGACCTTACCAGCAACTTCAACAACAATTGGATGCGTATGCGGATCCCAGCTGGCAACAATATTGCCAACCTGAACTTCAGAATGATCTGCACCATTAATAATTGCACCATAAGGCAATTTATAACGTTCTTTTTCACGTCCGTTGGTGTCATTAACTATCAACTCACCAGAACGTGATACCACAACCAGCTGACCATCTTTTCGTTGCACAGTTTTCATGTTGTACAGATGGATAGTACCGTCTGTTTTAACCTGAACATTGTCTGCCGCTGTAGCACGGGAAGCTGCACCACCAATATGAAATGTACGCATGGTTAACTGAGTACCAGGCTCACCGATTGACTGCGCAGCTACTACACCGACCGCCTCACCAATATTGGTCAAGTGACCTCGGGCGAGATCTCGGCCGTAACACATACGACAGATACCGGCATCAGCATCACAGGTGATAGGTGAACGGGCAATAACTTCGTCCACACCATTGGTTTCCAGTATTTCCACCAATTTTTCATCAATCAGGATGCCAGCTTCAAGAATGGTTGCACCATTACCGTCCAGAGCATCCTGTGCCAGAACACGACCCAGTACCAGTTCGCCCAGAGGTGCAATAATGTCGCCACCCTCAATAACAGGTGTCATCGTCAAACCGTTATCAGTACCACAATCTTCTTCTTTAACGACCAGATCCTGACTGATATCAACCAGGCGACGCGTCAAATAACCAGAGTTCGCTGTTTTCAAGGCGGTATCGGCCAATCCCTTACGCGCACCATGGGTAGATATAAAGTACTGGAGTACGTTCAGTCCTTCACGGAAGTTAGCGGTAATCGGTGTTTCAATAATCGATCCATCCGGCTTCGCCATCAGGCCACGCATTCCGGCCAGCTGACGAATCTGCGCGGGGGAGCCCCTGGCGCCAGAATCCGAATAAACATAAACAGAGTTAAAGGATTCCTGCTGCTCTTCCTCACCCTCACGATTGATTACACTTTCATGGGACAAGCCATCCATCATGGACTTGGCCACCTGGTCATTAGCACGCGACCAGATATCAATCACCTTATTGTATTTCTCACCCTGCGTTACCAGACCAGAGGCAAACTGTGACTCAATCTCAGCGACTTCAGATTCAGCAGCGGCAATTAAAGTGGCTTTTGCATCGGGAATGACAAAATCATTCACACCAATTGAACAGCCTGACCATGTAGAGTAGCGATAGCCCATGTACATTAATTGGTCAGCAAAAATAACGGTTTCTTTAAGTCCAACATTTCGATAACACATATTGATAATGTGTGAGATCTGCTTCTTGGACATTTTCTGGTTAACCATGCTGAACGGCAAGCCCTCGGGCACGATACTAAACAGGATTACACGACCAACTGTAGATTCCACAATACTGGTAGATTCCTGCCTTTCACCGTCTTCGCTAAACAGCACTTCTGACAAACGCACCTTAATGCGGGACTGAAGATGAACTGCTTTGGTATTAAATGCTTTGACAACTTCATCTACATTGGCGAAGATCATGCCTTCACCCTTGGCATTAACACGCTCACGGGTCATGTAATAAAGACCCAACACCACGTCCTGGGAAGGCACAATAATCGGCTCACCAGATGCTGGTGAAAGAATATTATTGGTAGACATCATCAACGATCGGGCTTCGAGCTGCGCTTCCAGAGTCAGCGGCACGTGAACTGCCATCTGGTCGCCATCAAAGTCAGCGTTGTATGCTGCACAAACCAGCGGATGCAATTGAATGGCCTTGCCTTCAATGAGCACAGGTTCAAAAGCCTGGATACCCAATCTGTGAAGAGTTGGCGCACGGTTCAGCATGATCGGATGCTCACGAATAACTTCCGCAAGAATATCCCAGACTTCTGCTGTTTCTTTTTCTACCATTTTCTTGGCAGCTTTAATTGTTGTTGCAACGCCACGCAGAATCAGTTTGCCAAGGATGAAAGGCTTAAACAGTTCCAATGCCATTTTCTTGGGCAGACCGGCCTGATGTAGTCGCAAGGTAGGACCTACCACGATCACGGAACGTCCTGAATAATCCACACGCTTACCAAGCAGGTTCTGACGGAAACGACCCTGCTTGCCTTTAATCATGTCAGCCAGTGATTTCAGCGGACGTTTGTTGGAGCCGGTGATCGCTCTTCCGCGACGACCGTTATCCAGCAATGCATCTACAGATTCCTGCAGCATACGTTTTTCATTACGTACGATGATATCCGGCGCATTCAGGTCTAGCAGTCGTTTCAAGCGGTTGTTACGATTAATTACCCGACGGTATAAATCGTTTAGATCCGAGGTGGCAAATCGGCCACCATCCAGAGGAACAAGTGGACGCAGATCAGGTGGTAGCACAGGCAATACATTGAGCACCATCCATTCGGGCTTATTGCCAGAGTTTACAAAACCGTCAAGCAACTTCAGACGCTTGGAGAGTTTTTTCAATTTGGTTTCAGAATTTGTCTGCGGAATTTCTTCACGAATACGGGTCGATTCTTCAACCACATCCATATCTGCCATCAGATCCTGAACGGCTTCAGCACCCATCTTGGCTTCAAAGTCATCTCCGAATTCTTCAAGGGCTTCGTAATACATTTCGTCAGAAAGCAGCTGACCTTTTTCCAATGTAGTCATACCAGGATCAATAACCACAAAAGATTCAAAATACAGAACACGTTCGATATCACGCAGAGTCATATCCAGCAACAAACCGATACGTGAAGGCAGTGATTTCAGGAACCAGATATGAGCTACAGGACTGGCCAGTTCAATATGGCCCATACGTTCACGACGCACTTTGCTCAGCGCTACTTCAACGCCACATTTTTCACAGATAACACCTCTGTGTTTTAGACGTTTGTATTTGCCGCAGAGACACTCGTAGTCTTTTACCGGGCCAAATATTTTGGCACAGAAAAGCCCGTCACGCTCCGGCTTAAAGGTACGGTAGTTGATGGTTTCCGGCTTCTTCACTTCCCCGAATGACCAGGAGCGAATCAGTTGTGGTGATGCCAATCCGATACGAATTGAATCAAAGTCTTCAATCTGCGTTTGTGACTTCAATAAACCTAATAGGTCTTTCATTCTATTCCTCCACCCTAACAGGGTTGATAAATTCTCTGGATTAAGTTGTATTTACAGAAATGTGAAAATCCTGCCAATCACTAAATCCTGAATCAATTCTCGACTTCCAGCTCCATGTCGATACCCAAAGATCGAATTTCTTTAACAAGTACGTTAAAGGATTCGGGCATACCGGCTTCCATGCGGTCATCACCATCTACTATATTCTTGTACATCTTGGTTCTGCCGTTTACATCGTCTGACTTCACAGTCAACATTTCCTGCAATGTATAGGCGGCACCATATGCTTCCAGTGCCCACACTTCCATTTCTCCAAAGCGTTGGCCACCAAACTGGGCTTTACCACCCAAAGGCTGCTGGGTAACCAGGCTGTAGGAGCCGGTTGATCGAGCATGCATTTTGTCGTCGACCAGATGATTCAGTTTAAGCATATACATAATGCCCACTGTTACCTTACGGTCGAACTGATCACCAGTACGTCCATCAAAAAGACTTACCTGACCATCTTCGCTCATGTCGGCCAGCTTAAGCATTTCCTTGATTTCGATTTCACTGGCACCATCAAACACCGGTGTTGCCATTGGCACACCCGCTCTAAGGTTTCTTGCCAGCTCATACACCTCATCATCACTGAAACTTTTCAAATCTTCAGTACGACGCGATTCGCCAATACCGTTATAAATCTGATCCAGGAATTTGCGGATATCTGCTGCTTTTTGTTGCTGCTGAATCATGACATTGATTTTTGCACCCAGGCCTTTTGATGCTGCACCAAGATGAGTTTCCAAAATCTGCCCCACATTCATTCGGGACGGAACACCCAGCGGATTCAGTACGATATCAACAGGGTTGCCAGACTCATCATATGGCATGTCTTCAACCGGCATTATTACCGAGATAACACCCTTGTTACCATGACGTCCGGCCATCTTGTCACCAGGCTGAATACGACGTTTGATCGCCAGATACACTTTAACGATTTTCAGCACACCCGGTGCCAGATTATCGCCCTGAGTCAGCTTGCGTTTTTTGTCTTCGTAACGTTCATCAAGTTCAATTCTACGTTCCTTGAGCTGAACACCTGCTTTCTCAAGAGCCTCGCTCATGCTTTCGTCTACCAGACGAATCTTGAACCACTCTTCCTGTTCCAGATTGTCCAGATACTCGGCACTGAGCTTGTCACCTTTCTTCAGCTTAGGTCCACCAGAAACGCCTTTACCCAGGATTAACTTGCGTAAACGCTGGAAAGTCGCTTCTTCAACAATACGAAACTCATCTTCGATATCTTTACGTACCTTGGATAACTGCGCTTCTTCGATTTCCAGAGCACGCTGATCTTTTTCAAGACCGTCACGTGTAAATACCTGAACATCGATAACCGTACCTTTAACACTGCTTGGTACCCTTAGTGATGTATCTTTTACATCAGATGCCTTTTCACCAAAAATAGCGCGGAGAAGTTTTTCTTCTGGAGTCAGCTGGGTTTCACCTTTTGGTGTCACCTTGCCTACCAGGATATCGCCGGCATTTACTTCAGCACCGATATGAACAATGCCGGATTCATCGAGACGACTCAGAGCACTTTCACCAACATTGGGAATATCTGCTGTAATCTCTTCAGAACCTAATTTGGTGTCACGAGCGATACAGGTCAGCTCCTGAATATGAATCGAGGTGAAGCGATCTTCCTTCACAACTCTTTCCGAGATCAGAATTGAGTCTTCAAAGTTATAGCCATTCCAGGGCATGAAAGCTATGCGCATGTTCTGCCCCAAAGCTAACTCACCAGTATCGATTGAAGGACCATCGGCCAGGATGTCCCGGACACTTACTTGATCACCCTCGCTCACCAATGGTCGCTGACTGATACAGGTATTTTGATTTGAACGGGTGTATTTGATCAGGTTATAAATATCCACACCTGCTTCACCAGCTTCAGTTTCTTCATCATGGACGCGTACTACAATTCGAGCAGCATCAACACTGTCGATAACACCACCACGTTTGGCGATCACACAAACACCAGAGTCGCGAGCTACATTGCGCTCCATTCCCGTGCCCACAAGTGGCTTCTCTGAAATAAGAGTCGGTACAGCCTGACGCTGCATATTGGACCCCATCAATGCACGGTTGGCATCATCATGCTCCAGGAAGGGAATCAAAGATGCGGCAACAGATACAACCTGCTGTGGCGATACATCCATATAGTCCACCTGATCAGATGGCATCAGGGTAAATTCATTTCTATGACGAACGCTGACCAGTTCCTCTTCAAACTTACCCTTCTTGTTCAGAGGGGAAGAAGCCTGGGCAATAACAAAACCACTTTCCTCAATCGCGGAAAGATAATCAATTTCATCTGTTACTGCACCATTCACCACTTTACGAACCGGGCTTTCCAGGAATCCATAGGAATTGGTACGCGCATAAGTCGCCAGAGAGTTAATCAGTCCAATATTTGGACCTTCAGGAGTCTCGATAGGACAAACACGGCCATAATGTGTTGGATGTACATCACGCACTTCAAAACCGGCACGCTCACGAGTAAGACCACCTGGCCCAAGCGCGGAAATACGACGTTTGTGAGTCACTTCTGAAAGAGGGTTATTCTGATCCATAAACTGTGACAACTGGCTGGAACCAAAAAATTCCTTTATCGCCGCTGCTACAGGCTTGGCATTGATCATATCCTGAGGCATCAGACCTTCGCTGTCGGCCATGGAAAGACGTTCTTTCACAGCGCGTTCTACGCGGACCAGTCCAACACGGAACTGGTTCTCGGCCATTTCACCAACACTTCGGATGCGTCGGTTACCCAGATGATCGATATCATCAACTGTGCCGAAACCATTACGAATTCCGACCAGAGTTTTGATAACGTCTACAATGTCTTCTTTGCTAAGTACGCCATCACCTTCTGAATCAGGTCGACCCAGGCGACGGTTAAATTTCATGCGACCAACCGCGGACAGGTCATATCGCTCTGATGAGAAAAACAGATTGGCGAACAGATTTTCCGCAGACTCTTTTGTCGGTGGCTCACCAGGACGCATCATTCTGTAAATTTCTACCAAGGCTTCGAGACGGTTAGTGGTTGCATCGATGCGTAAGGTATCTGAAATAAACGGACCACAATCAAGATCATTAGTGTAAATAGTTTGGAACTCGCCAACTCCAGCGCTCACCAAACCTTCCATAATTTCTTCAGTGATCTCGGCATTACAAGGGAACAAGACCTCGCCGGTTTCAGTATCAAAAATATCTTTTGCCAGGGCATCACCAATGACAAATTCAGCAGGCACATCCAGCTTGGTCAGTTTGGCTTTTTCCAGCTCGCGAATATGGCGAGCAGTAATCCTGACTCCGGACTTAACGATAACTGTGCGCTTGCTCTTGATATCAAAATTAAGAACAGCACCACGCAAACGTGAGGGAACAAGCTCAACCGAGATGTTGCCATCCTTATCAATGAAATAAGTATTATTGTCGTAGAACATCTCCAGGATTTCCTGGGTGCTGTAATCCAGAGCTCTGAGGAGAATAGAGGCTGGCAGCTTACGACGTCTGTCGATTCGGACATAAACCATGTCTTTAGGATCGAACTCAACATCAAGCCATGAGCCACGGTAAGGGATAATTCTTGCTGAATACAGTAATTTACCCGAGCTATGCGTTTTACCACGATCATGATCAAAGAATACGCCTGGTGAACGATGTAACTGAGAAACCACCACTCGCTCTGTACCATTAATCACAAAAGTTCCGCTATCAGTCATCAGGGGGATTTCACCCATATAGACTTCCTGCTCTTTAATATCCTTGATGACTTTTGCTGTAGATTCTTTTTCGTAAATAATCAGTCGGACTTTTACCCGCAGTGATACTGCATAAGTTGCGCCCCTCAGGACACATTCACTAACATCAAATTCTGGCTTACCTAATCTGTAGCTTACATATTCAAGCAGAGCTTTCCCGGAATAACTGACAATCGGAAAAACAGATTTAAAAGCGGCATGAAGCCCCTGATCCAGACGTTCCTCAACCGAGGTGTCAGTCTGGGTAAACTGTTTGTATGAATCAATCTGAATAGCTAGCAGGTAAGGAATATCCATCGGGCTTTGCAGCTTGCCAAAGTCCTTACGGATACGTTTTTTCTCAGTATATGAATATGCCATCAGCAGTTCCTAACAAGTGATTTTGTTCCAGTTGCCCTTAAATACCCATAACAGTATCTGACAACCCCTGTACCACTTAACCTGTTCAGTAAACAGGTAATCTAAATTCTTTTATTCTCAATACTCATCCTCGACATTAACAACGACGCCGAGAATTTTGAGAATTCTTACAAACACGGAAAGGCAGCTGTCCAGATTGGATAGCCGCCTTCCTTCATAGTGCTTGTATACAAGAGCAATCTTACTTGAGCTCTACAGATGCGCCGGCTTCTTCCAGCTGCTTCTTGAACTCTTCTGCTTCGTCTTTGCTTGCGCCTTCCTTAATTGGTGAAGGAGCACCATCGACCAGATCTTTGGCTTCTTTCAGGCCCAGACCTGTGATACTGCGAACAGCTTTAATGACGTTAACTTTCTTTTCACCGGCTCCGGTCAAAATAACGTCAAATTCGTCTTGCTCGGCAGCAGCACCGCCAGCATCACCAGCAGCAGGTGCAGCAGCAACAGCCACGGCAGCGGCAGCAGAAACACCAAATTTTTCTTCCATTGCTGAAACCAGTTCAACAACATCCATTACTGATAATTCAGCAATACCATCAAGGATTTCATCTTTAGATAGAGCCATTACGCTTATCTCCTATTAATAAATTTTAATCGTTAGTAACTCTGGTTGGAAAAAATATTACCAACCAGATTAAGCTGCTTCCTGTTTCTGATCGCGCACTGCCGCAACTGCCCTTGTAGCTTTGGTCGGTACTTCGTTGCACGTCTGAACCAGTTTGGTCACCGGTGCCAGCATGACACTCATAAGAGTGGCGATCGCCTGATCGTATGTTGGCAATTTAGCCAGAATATCGATCTGCGAGGCAGGCAGCAGGTTTCCACTTATTGCGAGTGCTTTTACTTCAAACCCTTCGTTTTCCTTAGCAAAATCCTTTAATACGCGAGCTGCTGCGCCGGGATGATCCTGAGAAAAAGCCAAAATTGTCGGGCCGACAAGCGCTTCGTTGAGACATTCATAATCAGTCCCTTCAACTGCACGTTTTAACAAGGTATTCCTGACAACTCTCAGATAAACATTGTTTTCACGTGCAATACGACGAAGTGCTGTCATTTCCTCTACAGCGGTACCGTGATAATCGGCAAGTACTGCAGACAAAGCACCTTTAGCAGCTTCATTGACTTCAGCAACAATTTGTTGCTTATCTTCCAGTCTTATAGCCACTTAATAGTTACTCCTAAGTTATGAACCACTGCAAAAACCTGCAGGCTTTTAAGTTCATAGTTATTGCTTACGCTGGCTAAGCACTTGTAAACAAGTACTATCTAAACCAGCACCAGTCTCCGATAACCTGGAGACTTTCAATCTGGTGAATGATCCGGCTAAACATTTCAACCGGACGGGTTACACCATCTGCGTAGGACATTAAGCCTATAGCCTTTTGTATAGCGAGTACTGCTGTTCTGCAGCACCAACCATACGTCAGGTAGTTGGCTCCTACGGTCTTTGATAGCGCTGCAGATTATTTAAATCTCCAACACCCCAAAGTCTTGTAATGTTCCCTCAATACTGTTTTAAAAGAGGGAACAATGCCTTGTGACATGCAGAACACATCACAGGACAACTAATATTATTTAAAATTCCAGAGACGACTGGTCTACCAGGACACCTGGGCCCATAGTGGAAGAGAGCACCACTTTCTGGACATAGTTTCCTTTGGCGGATGCTGGCTTGGCTTTTTTCAGGTCAACCAGTAATGCCTCAAGGTTGCCCTTAAGCGCATCAATTTCGAAACCTACTTTTCCAATACCACCATGAATAATGCCGTTTTTATCTGTTCGATAACGAACCTGTCCGGCTTTAGCGTTAGATACTGCAGTCTCAACATCTGGCGTGACAGTGCCAACTTTTGGATTTGGCATCAGGCCTTTCGGACCAAGAACCGTACCCAGCTGACCGACAACCCGCATCGCATCCGGAGTAGCAATAACTACATCAAAATCCAGATTTCCGCCTTTAATGCTTTCTGCAAGGTCTTCAAAACCCACTATATCCGCACCGGCATTTTTCGCTTTCTCGGCATTTTCACCTTGAGCAAAAACAGCAACACGAACATCTTTACCAGTACCGTGTGGCAAGGTAGTCGCTCCACGTACGGCCTGATCAGATTTTCTGGGGTCAACGCCAAGGTTTATGCTGACATCAATTGATTCTTTGAACTTCACTGTAGAGAGCTCATTAATCAGAGATATAGCTTCATTGATTCCGTAGGCTTTGCCCACTTCAATTTTTTCCGCAATTAATTTTGCGCGTTTAGTCAATTTAGCCATTACACGACTCCCTCTGTTTCAATGCCGGCACTACGAGCACTGCCTGCGAGAGTCCGAACCGCAGCATCCATATCAGCAGCTGTAAGATCAGGCATCTTTTGCAGAGCAACTTCTTCCAACTGGGCACGATTAAGCTTGCCCACTTTTTCAGTATTAGGGCGGCCACTGCCTTTCTTCAGTCCGGCAGCTTTTTGCAGCAAAACTGAAGCAGGAGGAGTTTTGGTGATAAAGGTAAAACTGCGATCCGCATATACCGTAATTACAACCGGTATTGGCAGACCTGGCTCAACGCTTTGAGTTTCTGCGTTGAATGCTTTACAGAATTCCATGATGTTTACACCGTGCTGACCCAATGCTGGACCAACAGGAGGACTTGGATTGGCTTTACCTGCAGCAACCTGCAGCTTGATATATGCCAGTACTTTCTTAGCCATGCTATAACTCCTTTGGGTTCAAACGCAGAGCCATGCGGCCCTGCTCCCCTGGCGCTGAATTCATCATGAAGCCAGCGACTTTTTTGTTTCAGACAACCCGATTAGTCAGAGTGTCCACCTTGTTTGTCGAAGTCGCCCCTGTAACTTGGGACTTGTGACTTGCGACTAATTAACCTTTTTCTACCTGAGAGAACTCAAGTTCAACCGGTGTTGAGCGTCCAAAAATAGATACAGCAACTCTGACACGGCTTTTTTCGTAATTCACTTCTTCTACTGTCCCAGTGAAATCATTGAAAGGCCCATCAGTAACACGCACCAATTCACCAGGTTCATATATAGTCTTATGAGAGGGCTTATCGACAGTCTCTTCAAGGCGATTCAAAATCTCATCAACTTCACGCTGGGTAATTGGCGCCGGTTTTTGAGCAGTACCGCCAATAAAGCCCATCACCCTTGGCGTGTCTTTGACCAAGTGCCATGTATCGTCATTAAGTACCATTTGCAACAGGACATAACCCGGGAAAAACTTTCTTTCGCTTTTCCTTTTTTGTCCGCCACGCATTTCAAGCACTTCTTCGATGGGCACCATGATCTCACCGAAATAATCTTGCAGCTGTGACAAAGCTATTCTTTCTTCAAGCGCCAGTTTCACCTTGCGCTCATAACCAGAATAAGCATGTACCACATACCAGCGTTTTTCATTCTCTGCTGCCGACATACCTGCGCCTTCTTTTATTTCTTCCGCCAACTCGTTTGCACCCTGTCCCAAAATTTTAACCGCCTGTGTAGCAAATATTCTTATCCGATAATCATGGCGATAAGCCAACTCAACAAGGAGTCCAGCCCCCATAAAAGGATTGCTACAATAATTACCACAACGACAACAATCAAAGTGGTCTGTGTGGTTTCAGCTCGAGTCGGCCAAACAACTTTGCGAATTTCACTTCTGGCTTCCATGCAAAGAGTAACAAAAGCACTTCCCTTGCTGGTTTGAGTGGCAATCCAGCCTGCAACACAAGCCAGAACCAGTAAACTGATAACACGGTAAAGCATGGATTCAGCAGCAAAATAGCTATTGCCGTAAACACCTGCAGCAACAAGAATTGCTACGATGATCCACTTTAGTGAATCCAGTTTGTGTTCTGTATTTTTTACCTTGTCATTCATCTAATTACTTCTTGGACTAACGTCTCTATTTCCAGGTTAAACCCGGATTCGGTCATTATCGCCTGCCACCATACTGCCAAACTGTCGCTGCCGGTATGGCAGGCCAGGAGGGAAT
>JABIPQ010000023.1 GCA_018698975.1 Gammaproteobacteria bacterium | reverse complement strand
GCGTCCCCTAGGGGTTTCGAACCCCTGTTGCCGGGATGAAAACCCGGTGTCCTAGGCCTCTAGACGAAGGGGACTAAAAGTATTGTTATGAATGGTGGAGCCAAGCGGGATCGAACCGCTGACCTCAACACTGCCAGTGTTGCGCTCTCCCAGCTGAGCTATGGCCCCGCTTTTCATTCATAAACCAGCAAAATGCAGTCTAGATTTGTTACATCTAATTCGGGACTAATGCCCCTCCCACATCGTCTTGCTGCTTCTTGCCTGACAGCACGCTATCTGGCAAAGACGCGCATTTTAGGCATGCCCCCCTGCTCTGTCAACAACATTAGGAAAACGCCGGGCTTGGCGCTAGTTATTATGCTATCGGAATGGCTCAAGACCTCAACCAGAGGCCTTGTCTATGAATTATTTACCTTGGGAACTGAAGTCCGGGACCTGTCAGTTTATTCCGAGCTTGCGAAACTCGCTTTCCAGTTTCTTGGCACCTTTCTTCGATACACCGCCCAGCACATCTATAGCATGACGCAGGCGCGCCCTGGTCATGTCTTTGCCAAGAACAGCCATTGAGTCGATTACCGAGGTCGAGACTGAAGTTCCGGCAATAGCGATGAATACTGGAAAGAGAAAGTCACGAACCTTGATTTCCATTGTGCCTGCCATGCCCATTAACAGCGTCTCCAGGCGGTCACGGTGCCATTCGGGCAATGATTCAACCGCCCATGCGATAAACTGTAAAATTTTGACGCTATCTTCGAGACTTAATTGTTTATGCTCAAAGTCTGTCTCACCGATGACGGGCATGCCACTGACAAAGAAACTGGCTATAGGAGCCACATCAGAAAAGCGTTCCACCCTTTGTTTAATCAGCGGGATTATTTGATGCATTATTTCAGGCCTGAAGGCCCATTCCCCAAAGCGCTGGATGAATTCCTTATCTGAGAGTTTTTCTCTGAGATAACGTCCATTAAGCCAATCGAGCTTTTCCGTATCAAAGACAGGTCCGCCCAGGGAGACGCGATTAATGTCAAAGTTATCGATCATTTCCTGAACGGAAAACAATTCTTCCGCACTTTCTTCCCGGCTTGATGTCGGCATAGTCCAGCCCATCATGCCAAGATAATTCACTACAGCTTCACTCAGATAGCCCATCTTCTGATAGTAACCAATGCTGGTGGGATTCTTGCGCTTACTGAGCTTACTCTTGTCAGCATTGCGCAGAAGCGGCATATGAATCAGTACCGGGGCTTCCCAGCCAAAGTATTCATACAACTTGAGATGTTTCGGGGCAGAAGTAATCCACTCTTCACCGCGGATTACATGGGTGATCTGCATCAGGTGATCGTCGACCACATTGGCAAGATGATAGGTAGGAAGACCGTCAGATTTCATCAGCACCTGCATGTCGATCTGATGCCAGTCGATTTCAATATCACCACGTAGCATATCTTTGACGATACATTTACCGTCGGCGGGCACCAACATGCGAATCACATGAGGGAGCCTGGCATCGATTCTGCGCTGAACATCTTCTTTGTCCAGTGTCAGACAATGACCGTCGTAGCCGGGCTGAATTTTTTCTTCCTGCTGTTTACGGCGTAAATCTGTGAGACGGTCCTCAGTACAGAAACAGGGAAAGGCATGACCATCATTGACCAGTTTGTCCACATGCTCCTGATAAATCTCACTGCGCTCACTTTGCCGATACGGACCAAAGTCACCCCCCTTGTCCGGGCCTTCATCCCAGTCCAGGTGCAACCAGCGCAGTGAGTCGAGAATTTCCTGCTCGGACTGCCTGGTACTGCGCACCTGATCAGTATCTTCAATACGCAGGATGAACTTGCCGCCCATCTGTCGGGCAAAGCACATATTGAATAAAGCAATATAAGCGGTGCCTACATGAGGATCACCAGTAGGCGATGGCGCAATTCTTGTTCTGACTTCTGACATAGAGGGTTTCTTTTGTTTTTTATGGGTAATTTGCCGGATGGCAACCTTATTCGACCTGCAGCTTTAGCTTTGAAAGGTGCCATTGAACGAGAAAGTGATTATACGCAGATTACAAAGTGCGCGCATCAGCAGAGACTTCCTTGCACCTTATTCTTCACTCACGGACTTACGGAAATTTTTTACCAGCCCGCGTTTGGTTTTGCTGTCCAGGCGCTTTTTCACAGAGGACCTTTTTGGCTTGGTAGGAATACGTTTTTTTGGTACGACCATGGCTTGCTTGATCATAGTCCTCAGTCGTTCCAGCGCGTCTTCCTTGTTACGCAGTTGGCTACGCTCTTCCTTTGCCTTGATGACCAGCACGCCATCCTTGCTGATGCGACTGTCAGGCATGCGTAACAATCTTTGTTTAACCGCCCGGGGCAGTGAAGAATTATTGATATCAAAGCGCAACTGAATGGCAGTGTTGACCTTGTTGACATTCTGTCCGCCAGGACCCTGAGCCAGAGTGGCGTTGTATTCCACTTCGTGGTCCTGGAGATGAATATGTGAGGCGATGTAAATCATTAAAACTAGTCGCAAGTTACAAGTCGCAAGTCGCAGGGAAATTCTTTGTCCCTGCTCCTTATTGCTTGCCCTTCAGATATTTTCCTCGATAAATCGTTTTAACTGCGGGCCCAATAAGTCTCCTTGCAAGCCGAGATAGAGAGCCACCGACAAATGATTCTGACCTAGCATGTGCACATACCAGGGCAGCTCCCCGTGTTTACCGAGCCAGGCATTCAGGAATTGCAGGGTCTGGGCTTGAAACTTGGCGGGATCATACTCCGCCATGGTGACCAGTAAAGGGATCCTGGTATCCAGCAAGCCATCAATGGATGAACGTGCGTAATAGGTGGATTCATCCTCGCCCAGGTAGGCCAGCTCCATCAATGTGGTCGGCATAGCGACAAAGTCATATACCGCCGAAAGCAGGATAGCACCGGCCAGCCCATGACCTTCTTCACCATAAAATGACTCGTGGGCAATATAGCCAGCAGCATGAGCGCCCCCTGCCGATTGCCCCATAAGGAATATCTTCTCCGCATCCAGCCCATAGTCCTTACCCTTGTCTTTAATGAATTCCACCGCACCACGAATGTCTTCTATACCTGCTGGCCAGGGGTGATCCGGTGCCAGGCGATAAGTCATGTTCACGCCGGCAAAGCCATTTTTGGCAGCCCATGCGCCAATATTGGAATAAAACGGACTACCCTCGGCATGCTTGTCCCCACCAATAAAACCACCACCATGGACAAACAGAAGCACGGGTTTTAGCGAGCCTGAATCTTCAGCAGTAAACACATCCAGGCGATGTCGTTGATCTTCGCCATACTGCAGATCACGCGTGACAGCCACGCCTTCCAGCAGACCCTCATCAATCATCGGCGCGATTAGTTCGCGGGTTGCCTTCAATGCATCAATACTGATTTCCCGGCCGACGGCTTTTATCTGTGCTGCATAATCTGAAAAATTCATTTAACTTTTATTCCTTGAGCAATTTTATTTGCCGTTAAAACTGCTCCTACTTTGGTACAGGTAATTGTTTTGGCGCAGCTTTAGCAATGATCCTTTTATCCTTTTATCCTTATATCCTTATATCCTTATATCCTTTTATCCTTTTATCCTTATATTCTTTATCAGCAAGCTTCTGCAAAGCTTCGCCATCCACCCGATACATATGCCAATCTGACATCTCGCGTGCACCCAGTGCCTTATAAAACTCTATTGATGGTGTATTCCAGTCAAGCACGCTCCATTCAAAGCGACCGCAGTTATTTTGTATAGCGATACTGGCGATATGTATCAACAGGGCTTTTCCTGCCCCCTTACCACGATGCTCGGGGGGTACATATAGATCTTCCAGGTAGATGCCATATTTCCCTAACCACGTTGAGTAATTATAAAAGTAAATGGCAAAGCCAACTGCTTCATCATCAATTTCGCAGATCAAACAAAAGGCTTTTGCATCAGGCCCGAACAAAGTGGCTTCTATCATTGCCTCGCTGGTTTCTACTTCGTGAGCCAGCTTTTCATAGACCGCTAATTCATTAATAAAGTGAAGAATACTGGCGCTGTCTTCTGGCCTTGCTTCTCGAACTGCTGGTGTTGTCATAAATATAATCTAACTACATTAAAGGCTGTTAATAAGTTAGATAACGGCCTTACAGGCCTTACCCAACCTACACTTCTTTCTTCTTTCCACTTTCCACTTTCTATCTTTTTAACCCGGTCTGACACATTCTTGCCCCTTGTCCTACTGCCAGGCAAGCTTTTCATGCAGGCTAACTACATCACCGACTATTATCAAGGTAGGTGCCCTGACCTCTTGACGGGCAATAATGTCGGGCATTGTTGCCAGAGTACCGGTATAAACTTTTTGTGACGGCGTGGTGCCCTGCTGGATCAGCGCGATGGCTTTATTCTCTGGCATGCCATGCTTGATGAGTTCCTGGCAAATAACCGGCAAGCTGACCAGGCCCATGTAAAACACCAAAGTCTGCTGATCATCTTCTGCCAGGGACTTCCAGTTAAGGTCGCAGGTATCATTTTTTAAATGACCCGTGACAAAGCGGACTGACTGAGAGTGATCACGATGCGTCAAGGGTATGCCGGCGTAAGAGGCACATCCTGAAGCAGCGGTAATACCCGGCACTACCTGGAAAGGAATTCCGGCCGCGGCCAATTCCTCAATTTCTTCTCCGCCGCGGCCAAAGATAAATGGATCTCCGCCCTTGAGGCGCAACACACGCTTGCCTTCTTTCGCCAGACTCACCAGTAACTGGCTGATATCCTGTTGCGGCATGGTGTGATTTTGTCGTTGTTTGCCCACATGAATCTTTTCCGCATCCTGGCGCGTCATATTTAGAATTTCTTGCGACACCAGGCGATCAAATAACACAACATCTGCCTGCTGCATCAATCGCAGTGCGCGAAAGGTGAGCAAATCAGGATCTCCGGGGCCAGCGCCAACCAGGTAGACTTCGCCATTGCTAACAATATTGTCAGCGCTTTCCAATGCCGCTTCCATAAGCTGTCTTGCCTGACCATCCTTGCCAGCTACCATTTGTTCAGCTACAGGACCGCCGAGAATTTTCTCCCAGAAGCGCATGCGCTGACTCATCAGTGGAATACTTTGTTTCACCTTCTCCCTGTATTCACCTAAAAGCGAAGCCAGCTTGCCATAACCTGAAGGAATGAATGTTTCCAGGCGGGAACGCAAAAGACGCGCCAGCATCGGCGAATGCCCGCTACTGGAAACGGCAACCACTACTGGTGAGCGATCCACGATGGAAGGAAAAATAAAATCACAAAGGGAGGGCTTGTCGACGACGTTGACAGGCAAATTAAGCTTGCTGGCATGTTTATACACCAGATGATTAACCTGCTCATCATCAGTTGCGGCGATCACAATTTTAACGCCATCAATGTCTGTCTTTTCATAGCCACGCTGGAAAATTTCATGCTCGCCATCCTGCAGCATTTCAGCCAAAGGCAGATCTACATCCTGCGCGACCAGACGAATACTTGCACCGGCTCTTAACAACATGGCAATCTTGCGAGTCGCAACCTGCCCACCACCGACTACCAGAGCCTTTTGACCCTGGATTCGCATAAATATAGGCAGGTAATCCATCAGTGTCCCTTGTTAAATAGATCAGGGATTAAGGATGGTTGTCGCTCCACCCATATAAGACTGCAGGGCATCGGGGACATTAATACTGCCATCAGCATTCTGATAATTTTCCAGTACAGCAATCAGGGTACGGCCCACCGCCAAACCTGAGCCATTAATAGTGCTTATCAATTCAGGTTTGCCGGTTTCCGGATTACGCCAGCGCGCCTGCATGCGACGGGCCTGGAAATCACCGAAATTACTGCACGACGAAATTTCTCTGTAAGCGTCCTGTCCCGGCAGCCAGACTTCCAGATCATAGGTAAGCTCTGCAGAGAAACCAAGATCACCACCACATAGAACGACAGTACGATAAGGCAGCTTGAGTTTCTGCAAAATGGCTTCAGCGTGAGCGGTCAGCGCTTCATGAGCAGCCTTTGCCTCTTCCGGTTTCACCAGCTGCACCAGTTCTACCTTTTCAAACTGATGTTGACGAATCATGCCGCGCGTATCTTTACCGTAACTTCCTGCTTCACTGCGAAAACACGGTGTGTGACAGGCAAACTTCAGGGGCAGTGTTTTGGCATCGACAATTTCGTCTCGCACAATATTTGTTACCGGCACTTCAGCGGTAGGAATCAGGTAGAAGCCACGCTCATCAGTTAGCTTGAACAGGTCTTCTTCAAACTTTGGCAACTGGCCCGTGCCGTAGGCAGACTCGGCATTCACCAGATTAGGAACATTGACTTCGGTATACCCGTGCTCTGTCGTATGTGTGTCAAGCATGAACTGCACCAGCGCCCGATGAAGCCTTGCTGTCTCACCTTTCATCACCACAAAACGTGAACCGGTAATTTTAACCGCAGCTTCAAAATCCAGGCCGCCGCTGCCTTCACCCAGGGCCACATGATCCTTGGGTTCAAAATCAAATTGGCGTGGCTCACCCCAACGACGAATTTCCCTGTTGTCTTCTTCACTGCTACCGTCTGGCACCAGGTCCGAGGGAATATTCGGGATACCCTGCAGAAGACCGTCAAACTCTTCAGTGAGTGCATCCAGCGCCTGCTTACGCTCATCAAGCTTGCTCTTCAGGTTATCAACCTCGGCTAACAAGGGCGCAATATCTTCACCGTCAGCTTTCGCCTTGCCAATATTCTTCGAGCGCGTATTACGTTCATTCTGCAGGTTCTCAGTGTCGACCTGTAGAGTCTTGCGTTTCTCTTCAAGCTCTTTGACCTTTTCAACATCAAGGGTATAGCCCTTCTTTTGCAAAAGGCCGGCTACGATTTCGGGTTCCGTGCGAACCCACTTCGGATCTAGCATTTGAATTCCAGTGTGTTATTTCAGATTAAAAATTATTAAAGACTTGGGATTTGTTTACCTATCGCTGCGTTTTAAAAAAACACTCTCGAGAAGGTCAGCCCAAGCCAGGCGGCAATTATACAGACCAGGACGCTGCTCAGCACATAGGTAATTGCGCTGGCAATTTGTCCTTGCTCAAGCAAACCGATGGTATCCATGGAAAAGGTGGAAAAGGTAGTGAAGGCGCCCAGAAAGCCGACCGTAATCAAGCCGCGCCATTCCGGCCCGATCTCCGCTCGTTCGGTAATCAGTACAAAGGCGATACCGATCAAAAAGGAGCCCACGATATTCACGGTCAGTGTGGCAAAAGGAAATTTGCTTTCACTGGCTTTGACAAAAGCGCTATAGACCCAGTATCGGGACATGGCGCCAAGTGCTCCACCGCATGCTACTGCCAGATAGGTCATCAAAATATCCTGTTCTGCCTTTTGCCCGTTAGTTTAGGTAAAACCGATCCTGCCTAGCCATGCCGAACTTTTGTAGGGCGGAAAAGCGTAGCGTCATTCGTCATGGTAGCCGCAGGCTGCCTGACATTTGAGTATGCATCTTGATCGGATGACGATCCGGTTCATCAACAGGATCTTTTCAGACCTATATTGATACAGGTAAACCTTGCATGAGGAATTATAATCCCTCATCAATGCCTAGCTGTATCTCTTGTCTTCACTAGCCTCATCCAGGCTTCGAAAATACTCCAGCTTTTCGCGTATTTTATCCTCAAGTCCGCGCTCAGTGGGAAAATAATAATGGCTATCTTTTAGTTCCTCCGGAAAGTAGTTCTCACCTGCCGCATAGGCACCGGGTTCATCATGGGCATAGCGATACTCTTTGCCATAATCCAGACCTTTCATCAGATCAGTAGGCGCGTTACGCATATGCAATGGCACATCATATGCTGGCGTAGCTTTCACCTCCGCCATGGCTTGATTGAAAGCGGTATAAACAGCGTTGCTCTTCGGCGCACATGCCAGATAAACAAGTGCCTGGGCAATAGCCAGCTCTCCCTCCGGACTGCCAAGACGTTGTTGCACATCCCAGGCATTCAGCGCTAATTGCAGGCCACGGGGGTCAGCATTGCCTATGTCTTCACTGGCCATACGAACCACTCTGCGCGCGATATAGAGCGGGTCACAGCCACCATCCAACATGCGACAAAGCCAGTACAAGGCACCGTCCGGTGCCGAACCTCTTACGGCCTTGTGCAGCACCGAGATTTGCTCATAAAAAGAATCACCGCCCTTGTCGAAGCGTTTGCTGTTCCCCTGCAATAGCTGTGCAAGGGAATCTTCAGACAAAATACGTCGGCCCTGCGTATCTTCTTCAAATAAATCCTGCGCCACTTCTACCAGGTTGAGCACCCGCCTTGCATCGCCATCGGCGGCCCTGGCGATCAGCGCTTTCTGCTGCTTCGACAAGACTATTTTGAGCTTACCGAGACCTTTATTTTCATCCTTAAGCGCTGAATCCAGTATTTCCAGCAGAGCCTCATCCGTAAGACTTTTCAGCACATACACCCGGGCTCGTGATAACAGCGCATTATTAAGCTCAAAGGACGGGTTTTCAGTCGTAGCTCCGATAAAAGTTACAGTGCCCTCCTCAATGTGCGGAAGAAAAGCATCCTGCTGACTTTTGTTGAAGCGGTGCACTTCATCCACAAAAAGGATAGTTCGGCGCCCGCGCATGTCACGTTCCTGTTTGGCACGTTCGATAGCTTCGCGGATTTCCTTTACGCCACTGAGCACGGCAGACAGTGACTCAAGATGAGCATCACAGGCACTGGCAATAATGCGCGCCAGAGTAGTTTTACCGGTACCCGGCGGGCCCCACAGAATCATCGAGTGCGCAATGCCGGAAGACACCGCTTCATAAAGAGGCTTACCCGGGGAAATAATGTGATCCTGACCGGCGAAATCATCAAGGGTCTGAGGACGCATTGCCGCTGCCAAAGGCTGGTAGCTGTCTTCTTGCTGGAACAGGGAAAGGCTCAAGGCAATTAGAGCCCTGTATTATCTAGCACTTCCACGCCATCGGGCATCTGGAAGAGAAACACAGCAGGATCAATAGATTCATTAACCCGCATGGCATTGAAAGTGAGACTGGTTTTTTGCCCCAGAGAGTCCTCGAACTGCATTTCGGTTAAGGTTTTACCAGAAAAGGACAGGCTCAAGCGCTCAAATAAACTGTCAGGCGCTTTGGGCTTCAGGATAAAGCGAGTATTTGCGCTGACCAAATCACTGAAGAAAGAAACCGTATAGGACTCTGCAATCGCGCTTGCATCACCATTGAGTAACAACACCGGGGTACGGCTGATATCGTTGCTGAAGGGATCAATGCTGACCTGCTCGAGATCCTGTTCAAAACGCCAGATACGCTCACCATCTGTGAGTAGTAATTCCTGATATGGAGAAAGAATTTCCCAGGAAAAGTGATCCGGCTTTTCCAATACCAGGCGGGCCTGGAACTCCTGTATTTCGCGTCCATCCTGATCAAGGGTGAGCTGTTCTACATCAGCCTGCAGGGTTCGGGTTTCCTGTAATAGTGCAGCCAGCGATTGAGCCGCTTCCAGATCAGCGGCATTGTCCGGGACCTGGGCAAAAGAAGTCATAGAAAGCAGCACAAGCAAAATCAACAATGCCGTATATTCAGAGCAGGTTCTAATGTGCGCTACGGATGTCATCGCCGTCAAAAAAAACCTCTTATTAGATGATTATTTACTTAAATAAAGCGATATAAAAGATTGATTTTTAAGTCAATCTCTTGGTGGGGGTGGCGCTATCACTTCACGCGCACCATTGCTCCCCATTTCTGTAACAACCCCGGCCATTTCCATGGCCTCGATCATCCGGGCAGCCCTGTTATACCCTATTCTAAGCTTGCGTTGAACCGCAGAAATGGAAGCTTTTCTGGACTCACAAACAAAGCGGACTGCCTCATCATAGAGTGCATCATCCTCCTCAGAGTTCCCGCTACCATCGCCATTATCTGAAGAAAGTCCAGGCACACCATCCCCTGAAGAGTCCGAAGTAATACTTTCAATATAGTGAGGTTCACCACGCTGCTTCCACGCAGCAACGACTCGATGCACCTCATCGTCAGAGACAAAAGCGCCATGGACACGCCTTGGCATCCCCTCTCCTGGTGGCAGAAACAGCATGTCGCCATGGCCTAGCAGTTGCTCTGCTCCGCCTTCACCCAGGATAGTGCGTGAATCCACCTTGCTCTGCACCATGAAAGACAGTCGTGTAGGGATATTGGCTTTTATAAGACCGGTCAGCACATCTACTGAAGGACGTTGGGTAGCCAGAATCAGATGAATCCCAGCTGCCCGGGCTTTCTGAGCTATACGGGCAATCAGTTCTTCCACCTTCTTGCCTACGACCATCATCATATCGGCCAGCTCATCGACAATCACTACGATTTGCGGCAATTCCTGCAGATCTTCGGGCACTTGATCTTCTTCCGGCACATCTATCAGGAGATCGGGTTTCCAAAGCGGATCTTTAATGGGCTCACCGGCAGCAACAGCATCTGTCACTTTCTTGTTGAAGCTGGCCAGGTTTCTAACGCCCATGGCAGACATCAATTTATAGCGCCGCTCCATTTCTGCCACACACCAGCGCAGACCATTGGCAGCATCTTTCATGTCGGTAATCACCGGCGTCAGCAAATGTGGAATACCGTCATAGACAGAAAGCTCCAGCATTTTCGGATCTATCATCAGCAAGCGCACTTCCTTTGGGCTCGATTTGAACAAAATGCTGAGGATCATGGCGTTAACCCCAACCGATTTACCGGAGCCGGTAGTACCAGCGACCAGCAAGTGCGGCATTTTAGCCAAATCCACTACTACCGGGTTGCCACCAATATCATGTCCAAGAGCAACACTGATCGGTGATTTTGCATTGTCAAATTCTGGCGAGGACAAGACCTGTCCCAACTGAATCAGTTCTTTCGTCTCGTTGGGGATCTCAATACCAATCACTGTTTTCCCCGAAATTACTTCCACTACGCGCACACTGGTGACCGCAAGTGAGCGCGCCAGATCTTTAACCAGATTGGTAATACGACTTACTTTTACCCCTGGTGCCGGCTGCACTTCAAAACGAGTGATGATGGGGCCTGGATTAATGGCTTCGACGTCTATATCAATACCAAAATCCTTCAGCTTGATTTCCAGCATTTTAGACATGGCTTCCAGGGCTTCCTTGGAGTAGCCCACCTGTTGGTTATCATTCCATTCATCCAGCAGGGAGATAGGAGGAAGCTCTCCGACAGAGGCTGTATCAAATAATTTTCCCTGCTTTTCTTTCTGGACACGCTTGCTTGGCTGTTTTGGCGCCTGGCGTACCGGTGCTATTTCAATAGGTTTTCGGGTCTTGTCTTTTTCTATGAAGTGATCCAGAGCTTCCTTACGCTTACTGATGGCACGCTGTGTTTCTGCTTGCTCACGCCGATTTTCTTTCCAGTGCTGCAAGCGCTCAACTAATGTCTGCCAGGTCAGAATGCAATATTTACCCGTGTTATCCACCAATGCCAGCCACGACATGCCGGTCGCAAGAGTAATACCGAGAATCAACATGGTCAGGAATATCAGTGTGCTGCCGGTAAGATCAAACGATGGCAAGGCTACTGCGGCAATACCATCGCCCAGCAAGCCACCGGCAGAACTGGAAAGTACTGTGCGAAAATGCATTGTTGCCAAGGTAGCAGCACCCAACAGGGTCAGAATTACCCCGACACCCCGCAACAGAATCAATTCCCAGGAAAAAGGCCTGGCTTCCTTGCGGTGGCGAAAGATAACCAAGGCCCGATATACCAGCAGCAGGGGAAACAGATAGGCAAGATAACCAAACAGCAGAAGCAAAACATCAGATAACCAGGCCCCGGTGCGTCCCACACTGTTAATGATATTGTTAGCATCTCCAGTCCGGGTCCAACCTGGATCAAGAGGAGAATAGGAACTTATAGCCAGGAATAAATATAAACCCAGTGCCAGAAACAGGATCATCAGCCCTTCCTTCAGGAATAGCGCCTTCAATGTTACGGCATGCTCCTCAGCGACTGGCGATTTAGCGCTTTTTTTCTTCACAGCTTTTTTAGTCAAAATATTATTCTACTCAAACCTTGTCTGACCTGACTTTACGCAGTGCACAACGAGAATTGCTGAACGAGGGAATAGCCAATAAGCACGGTTCATACCTAATTAAGGCGGCTCACTTTCCTCTGCCCCATATGCTGGCTTTCAATGCCAGTCTTCAACCCCAGCTGTGACACTCTTTGTATAGGGTACTAATCCCATATCTTGGGTCTGTATGATAATAAATTACCCATATAAGCGATAGCGTTTATTTAATTAGCTTTTCCTGTGTAAATATTCTGATAACATAGCTGCTCTTGAAAAAAGACTCTGCCGACACGACATAGAAAAGTTGTCCAATGACCTTTTATCAAAGCAAATTATCCTTATAACTATCAATCTGACTATAAATCTAACTATCAATCTAAATATACATTCAGGAAGTATTACCCCATGAGCGACGTGCAACATCACCGCCTGATTATTCTTGGCTCCGGCCCTGCCGGCTATACCGCTGCGGTTTATGCAGCCCGTGCAAATCTTAACCCGGTAATGATCACCGGCATGCAGCAAGGCGGTCAGCTAACCACTACCACCGATGTAGATAACTGGCCTGGCGATGTTGACGGCTTACAGGGTCCAGACTTAATGGAAAGGATGAAGAATCACGCAGAACGCTTTGAAACTAATATAATTTTTGATCATATAGATAAAGCTGATCTGAGCCAAAAACCGTTCCAGCTGAAAGGCAGTATGGGCGAATATACCTGTGATTCGCTGATCATAGCCACCGGGGCATCTGCCCAGTATCTGGGACTGGAATCCGAAGAAAAATACATGGGAAGCGGCGTCAGCGCCTGTGCTACCTGTGACGGTTTTTTCTACAAGAACCTGAAGGTCGCTGTTATTGGCGGTGGCAATACAGCCGTTGAGGAAGCACTCTACCTGTCCAATATCGCCAGTGAAGTGGTGCTGGTCCACCGCCGAGACAGCCTGCGCTCTGAAAAGATTCTGCAGGACAAACTGTTTGAGAAAGAAGCCAACGGCAATGTCACCATAATGTGGAATCATGTGCTGGATGAAGTCCTTGGTAAAGATGGTGAAGTCAGCGGCATGCGCATAAAAAGCACGCAGGATGAGACCACTCAGGATATCGATCTCAGTGCAGTGTTTATCGCTGTGGGTCATAAGCCCAATACTGATATCTTTGAGGGCCAGCTGGAGATGGAAAATGCTTACCTGAAGATTCATTCCGGCATCAGTGGTAATGCCACCCAGACCAGTATTCCTGGCATATTTGCCGCGGGCGATGTCGCAGATCATATCTACCGACAGGCAGTCACTTCAGCGGGATTTGGTTGTATGGCAGCCCTGGATGCAGAAAAATACCTGGATTCACTGGAATAAAGACTTTTTATTGGATACAGGCCCCCTAGGGCCACAAACTATTGAGAAATTATGTCTTCCCTGCCCTGGCTTAACGACAATGATTTCAATTTTCCAGATCCCGATTCAGCGCTGAAAGAACCCAACGGACTGCTGGCCGCCGGTGGCAGTCTTACCCCTGAACATCTCCTGAAAGCTTACAGCAAGGGTATCTTCCCCTGGTTTGAAGAAGACCAACCCATCCTTTGGTGGACTCCCGATCCTCGCATGGTGCTCTACCCTGATGAACTCCACATCAGCAAGAGTTTGGCAAAAGCCATGAAACAATCCAGCCTGCGCATTAGTTGCGATGAAGCATTTGAGAGGGTGATAACTGCCTGTGCCGGCAAACGTACTTATTCTGACGATACCTGGATAACTGAAGAAATGATTGATGCCTATTGTGCACTGCACACCATGGGTGTTGCTCATTCAATTGAAACCTGGGATGACGACAAACTGGTTGGCGGTCTCTATGGCCTGGCCATGGGAGACGTATTTTTCGGGGAATCCATGTTCAGCTTCCAGGACAATGCCTCAAAAATTGCCTTTGCCACTCTGGTGAAGAAACTCAGCAGCCTGAACTACAGCTTGATTGATTGTCAGGTGAGCAGCCCTTTTCTTTCCAGCTTTGGTGCGCGCGAAATACCCCGAGTTGATTTTATGACTCAACTCCCAAAGAATGCGGAATATGGTCGCAATAAGACCCACTGGCCCTTACAATTAAGCTCTTAGGCTATTCTCAATCAAACCCAATCATTAAATAATCAGGAATCACTCTTCAGCCATGAGTTCGCTGAAAGACATTAAACTCTTTACCACCCAAAGCCATGCTTGCAGCTATCTGCCAGGCGAAGAAGCACGCACGCTTTTTATTGATCCAGAATATGAAGTCTCCACGGAATTTCATACCCACCTGTCTGAAATTGGTTTTCGACGCAGTGGCGCACACATGTACAGACCTCATTGCTCCAATTGTCAGCATTGTGTCGCCAGCCGGGTAATTGTCGAACGTTTTACACTCAACAAACGCTTTCGCCGCATCCTGCGTCGCAATGAAGACCTGAAAGTAGAAGTCGTCGATAGCATTGCCACAGATGAGTATTACGTTATGTATGAGAAATACATTAATGAAAGGCACAGCGACGGCGACATGTACCCTGCCAGTCGCGAACAGTTTGAATCCTTTCTGGTACAGGCTTGCGAATCAACATTGTTTTATCGAATCAGCTCAGGTGAGCGTCTGGTCGCCGTGATGATTACCGACTTGCTCAGCAATGGCTTATCAGCGGTATACACTTTCTATAACATCAATGAACAGAAAAGATCTTTGGGAAATTACGCCATACTCTGGCAAATCGAAGAAGCCAGACGGCGGAACCTGCCTTATGTTTATTTAGGTTACTGGATTCGCGATTGCGACAAAATGAATTACAAGCTTGAGTACCGCCCTATTGAGCTGCTACTCAATCAACGTTGGACAAAGCTTACCTGAACAGCAGTCTCGAGTAACAAGTTTCAAGCTGTCCAATCAAGTCGAAACCTTTACCCAAGCACTTTGAGTCCTGTGACTTCGGACTTGGGGCTACTATGCGTCTTCAAATCACCCTTTGCGAAAGCGAACATTTTCAGGCAAAATGCCCGGCTTTCAATAACACTACCGAGAAATGAATGGCAAAAGAAGACCAGATTGAAATGGAAGGCGAAGTCATCGACACACTTCCTAACACTATGTTTCGCGTGAAGCTTGAAAACGACCATGTCGTGACGGCTCATATCTCCGGCAAAATGCGCAAGAACTATATTCGCATTCTTACTGGCGACAAGGTAACGGTGGAACTCACTCCTTACGATTTGAGCAAAGGCCGCATTACTTACCGAGCCCGCTGAATATCATTTAGCGCTCGATAATAAAAAAACGGCGGGGCTTTTTAAGCACCCACCGTTCCTGTTCTCTTTCCTGACTCGTTCCTGCCTTGCTCCTGACTTTTTTATCAGGCGTCTGCATTTTCCTTACTGGTATCTTTATCCGAAGCACCACTGACATGGGGTGAATCGATAGTCAGGCTGATATCATTATCTGACACCGACACATTAACCTCTCCACCATTGATCAGTTTGCCAAACAGGATATCTTCGGCCAGTGGTTTCTTGATTTTCTCCTGCACCAGACGCAACATCGGACGCGCCCCCATGGCTTTGTCATAGCCATGCTCCACGAACCAGTCGATAGCGGCATCATCCACATTCAATGTCACTTTCTTGTCATCCAACTGTACCTGCAATTCAACCAGGAACTTGTCGACAACAGTGCGAATAATTTCAGCATCCAGTGCAGAGAACTGAATAATGGAATCCAGTCGATTTCGAAACTCCGGTGTAAACATACGTTTGATTACTTCCGTGGAATCCGAGGTATGATCCTGATGGGTAAATCCGATGGAAGCACGGCTCATTTCCTGGGCGCCTGCATTGGTTGTCATAATTAGCACAACATTGCGAAAATCTGCCTTCCGTCCATTGTTGTCCGTTAAGGTGCCATGGTCCATTACCTGCAAGAGCAGGTTAAATACATCAGGGTGGGCCTTTTCGATTTCATCCATCAACAACACGCAATGGGGGTTTTTCGCAACCGCTTCGGTCAGCAAACCTCCCTGATCGAAACCTATATACCCTGGAGGTGCACCAATAAGCCGGGATACAGTATGTCGCTCCATGTATTCAGACATATCAAAGCGCACCAGTTCCACACCTAATATTTTAGCTAATTGCCTGCTGACCTCTGTTTTACCTACACCAGTGGGTCCCGCAAGCAGATAAGAGCCAATGGGCTTCTCTCCCTCTTTCAAGCCAGCGCGAGACAGCTTGATTGAAGAAGACAGCGCCTCGATTGCTGGATCCTGGCCAAAAACCACCATCTTGAGATTTTTTTCCAGGTCCTTCAGCAGACTTTTATCCGACGCAGAAACACTCTTTGGCGGTATGCGGGCAATTTGCGAAATCACGCGCTCAATGTCACCTACCTGGATAATTTTTTTACGTTTGCTTTCCGGCTGCAGACGTTGATAGGCACCGGCTTCATCAATCACATCAATAGCCTTATCAGGCATGTAACGATCATTAATATAGCGGTCCGCCATTTCTGACGCCGCTCTGAGCGCCTTATCCGTGAAGCGCAGGTCATGATGATCTTCATAACGGGATTTGAGACCTTTGAGAATCTGATAGGTGGTATCCACATCCGGCTCTTCAATATCAATTTTCTGAAAACGTCGTGACAAGGCACGGTCTTTTTCGAAAATGCCGCGATATTCAGCGTAGGTCGTAGAGCCCACGCAGCGTAATTTCCCAGACGCGAGAATCGGCTTCAACAGATTCGAGGCATCCATTACGCCGCCAGAGGCAGCACCCGCGCCAATGATAGTATGTATTTCATCAATAAACAGAATGGCATGCTCTTTCGTCCCCAGGTCGGCTAGCAGGGCTTTAAAACGTTTTTCAAAATCGCCGCGGTATTTGGTACCCGCCAGCAAGGCGCCCATGTCCAGAGAATAGATGACACTCTCTTTAAGAACATCTGGCACATTGCCTTCCACAATATGCTTCGCCAGGCCTTCGGCAATTGCGGTCTTGCCGACACCGGCCTCACCAACAAAGAGTGGATTATTCTTGCGACGTCGAGACAAAACCTGAATCAGCCGCGTGATTTCTTTTTCACGCCCAATTAGCGGGTCAATTTGCCCTGCCTTGGCCTCTTCATTCAGGTTGGTAGCAAAACTTTCCAATGGGGACAGGGTTTTTTCCCCTTCCTCGGTAACAATCTGAGCATCCTGCTCGCCTTCTTCACCAAGACCCGGAGCATTGGATGTTCCATGGGTAATAAAATTTACTACCTTGCCACGAGAAACACCCTGCTTACGCAAAAAATAAACCGCCTGACTCTCCTTTTCACCAAAAATGGCAACCAGCACATTGCCACCTGTGACTTCACGCTTACCTGATGACTGCACATGAAACACTGCGCGCTGAATAACACGCTGAAAACCCAGGGTCTGGTCAACTTCCGGGTTAATCTCCGGTTCATTGATAATAGGAATCTGGGTATCTATATATTCCAGCAAATCCAGTTTCAGGGCTTCTAGGTCAGCATTGCAGACCAGAAGAATTTCCCGAGCGGCCGGATCATCAATCAATGCCAGCAGAAGGTGCTCCACAGTAATAAATTCATGAAGTTTGCTGCGCGCTGTATTTGCGGCAATATTGAGTGTATTTTCAAATTCTCTGCTAAACATAGTTTTAAAATTCTATAAAATGTTGTTAGTAAGTGTTACGCGTAACTCTTGTCTTTATGCGCAGCTACCGTGTTTATATATTTTATTGTTTATATAATTTTTATTGTTTATATATAGGGGTAAGCACGCATAAATCAATCGTCTACTTCGATATCGCACAACAGCGGGTGCTCTGACTCTCTGGCAAAATCATTTACCTGAACCGCCTTGGTTTCGGCTATCTCTCTTGGGAAAACCCCACATACGCCCTTACCTTCTGTATGAACCTTGAGCATAACACGCGTCGCTGTCTCCACATTCATGCCAAAAAATTTCCGCAGCACTGCGACAACAAACTCCATTGGCGTGTAGTCGTCATTCAAAAGCACAACACGATACAACGGTGGTGGTTTGATTTTAACTTCTTCAGGGGCCAGAGCTTCCTTTAATCCTCCACTGCGTTGCAGATCATCGTTGCCGTCGTCGTTTTCCTGACTTTTAATTATTTCGAGAGTGTAATTTTTCATCGCTACTATTAAGTAATTTTCAGGTAATTTTCTTTAGTGTAATCAACAAATTGGCCAAATTTTTATACCAGCTGAATTATCGAATATTTCATCGACTAAACTGCCAACTCAAGAATGGACCAAAGAGCCGGATAAGGAACCCTATCACTGAATCGCGTAAGGTGGAGCCAATATACCATGATTCTGTTTTCTCTTAGACATTACGAAACAAAAAATAATTCAGTTCATTAAGCTGACAATAAGCTTACTCTATTCCGAAAAGGATTTGACAAGCAAAAAGAAAGGGTTTATATATTTCTGCTCTTAAACCGGAATGAGAACGAATTCTGATTACCGAATTAATAGAAGGGGTTAACGGAGATGAGTACCGGTCAAGTAAAATGGTTCAATAACGCCAAAGGCTTTGGTTTTATTTTACCTGATGATGGTGGAGACGATTTATTCGCTCACTATTCATCAATCACCATGGAAGGGTATAAAACATTAAAAGCAGGTCAGACAGTAACATTTGATGTCATAGAAGGACCAAAAGGATTGCATGCAGCAAATATTGTTGCAACAGGAGAAGGTAGCAGTGAGTCTATCAGCCCGCAAGCCGAGAGTGACACATCAGAAGAGACTGCAGAACAAAGTGAACAGGCAACATCGGAAGACGCGGATATTAATGTTTCAGATGACAACTCTGAAACTGAATCCACTGATACCTGACCGACTGTTCTAATGAGCGCTCAATTTAAGAACACTAAATAGATCGCTATTTATCTGAACCGACACTGCAAATCTTCCCCGCTTACTTCAGATTTGATGGGAAGTTTTTTTTCTGTGGTTTATCTCCACGTCTTCCTATTAAACTCAACTAATCAATAACTACAAAAATTTCATTAATGCCGACACTCGTGTTGTTCAACAAACCCTTCAATGTACTGAGTCAGTTTTCTGATGATTCTGCCCGCCCAACGCTGAAAGAATACATTCCAGTAAAGAATGTTTATCCAGCTGGAAGACTTGACAGAGATTCTGAAGGCTTATTGCTACTCACCGATGATGGCAAACTTCAACAACGCATAAGCGATCCGCACTATAAAATGCCAAAAACCTATCTGGTCCAGGTGGAAGGTGAAATTACTGATGAAGCCCTGAATTTACTCAGCAAGGGAGTCACCTTAAAAGACGGTCCCACCCTGCCAGCTAAAGCAAGAAGAATAAAAACTCCGCAACTTTGGCAAAGAAATCCTCCCATCCGGGAAAGAAAAAACATCCCCACAAGCTGGGTAGAAATCATCATTACGGAAGGGCGAAATCGGCAAGTGAGAAGAATGACTGCTGCTGCAGGGTTTCCAACCTTGAGGTTGGTGCGCTCAAGTATTGGCCCCTGGAACCTTGATCAAATTCCATCCGGGGCGTTCAGGGAAATAGACGTTGATTCGATAGCGCTATAAAAAAAATCAGGTGCAAGTCTTTACCAGCGGGCACTGGCGTCATCATCAGATGCTTTGCTTTCCACCCAGCTTTCACCATGTTCGTCGCGGCATTTCTTCCAGAAAGGCGCGCGCGTCTTGAGAAAATCCATTATAAATTCACAGGCGGAAAACGCATCGGCACGATGCAGACTGACAACGGCAACAAACACTATTTGCTCGCCTGCCTTTAACTCTCCAATACGATGAATAACGCTTGCATCAAGAATTGACCAGCGCTCTTGTGCTTCAGTAATAATAGTTTCAAGACTGGACTCGGTCATACCTGGATAGTGCTCAAGGGTCAGTGATTCAACCTGCTTCTCATTATCCATGTCTCGGACCAGGCCGCTAAATGTGACAAGCGCTCCTGTTTCGGGATTCGCCTCACGCAACTGTTGCGTCTCTATTGCAATGTCAAAATCTTCTTTTTGTATGGAAATTTTCATAGATTCAACTCAGCCTCCGGTTACTGGAGGAAAAAAAGCCACTTCGTCTCCTGCATCAAGTACTGCATTACTATCTGTCATTTCATGATTCACGGCGATCATCAATGAGCCCGCGCCCAGAACATCAGCCCAGGGGGGACCATGCTTTTTAATCAGGTAGCTGATTAACTGCTCAACCGTTTTCACATCATCTGGTAAATCGATGTTTTCATGTTCGCAGTCCAGGGCTTCACGGATGCTGGCAAAATAATGTATCGCTATCATGGTTTGACTCTACAGGATTATTTCAGATGTCACGTTTGTAATGTCCAGACTTGCCGCCGGACTTCTCCAGCAACTGCAGACTATGAATAACCATACCGCGATCCACCGCTTTGCACATATCATAGACTGTAAGAGCCGCAACAGAAGCAGCAGTTAAGGCCTCCATTTCCACACCGGTCTGTCCGGATAATTTACAGGTAGCAAGTACCCTTATCTGGCTGCTGTTCTCAATCGCCTGCAGCTCAACCTTGACCGAACTAAGCATTAAAGGATGACAGAGGGGAATAAGATCCGAGCATTTTTTCGCAGCCTGAATTCCTGCGATGCGTGCAACAGCAAAAACATCACCTTTTTTATGACCGCCTTCCATAATCAGTTTCAGTGTCTCTGGCAGAAGATCGATAATGGCTTCCGCTGTAGCGCTACGTTCGGTGATCTCTTTTTCACCAACATCCACCATGCGGGCCTGACCACTGGCATCAATATGGGTTAATTTAGACATAAGAGGTGATTATCCTGCTTAAAGTTCAATGGACGCCAATTATCCCTGTTCGCCAGCAATATATGAAGCGGCTTTTGTAATTCAGAATAATGGCCGTTTATAAAGAAGCATTTAAGAAGAGCTCAAATTCCGTTACGATGCACCCTTTTTTGAAGCCATAGTAAGAAAAATTGCTCACAATGATCTGGACACCTCACAGCACAGTCGCAACCGTTGTAGAAAAGGACGGAAAATTCCTTTTTGTTGAAGAAGTCGACAATGGTAAAACCGTGTTTAATCAGCCAGCCGGCCACCTGGACGAAGGCGAGACCTTATTCGCTGCAGCGCAGCGCGAAACTCTTGAAGAAACCGCATGGCATGTCACTCTGACAGATTTTTTGGGAGCCTATGTCTTCAAGGCAGAAAACGGTATTACCTATCTAAGGCATTGTTTTATTGCGCAAGCAGATAGTCACGACCCCCTGCTCCCTCTGGATGAAGGTATCATTGCCGCACACTGGCTCAGCGTTGAGGAAATCATGGCTCCTGAATTCAAACCCCGTAGTCCTCTGGTTAGAAAAGCGATTGAAGACTACCTCGCTGGCACACGCCTGCCCTTAAGCTGCATCCAGCACGCACTATAAGGCCATGACAGCCCCTTCCCCAAAAAAAGTGAAAGTAATAGTTGGCATGTCCGGCGGCGTGGATTCTTCCGTTGCTGCTCTGCTATTGCTGGAACAGGGTTATCAGGTAGAAGGCCTGTTCATGAAAAACTGGGATGAAGATGATGGCACTGAATATTGTACGGCAAAGGACGATCTGAGAGATGCCAGCACGGTTTGCGAAAAGCTGGGTATTAAACTGCACAGCGCAAATTTTGCCGCTGAATACTGGGATAATGTTTTTGAACATTTTCTGACCGAGTATCGCGCAGGCAGGACACCAAATCCGGACATCCTGTGTAACCGGGAAATAAAATTCAAAGCCTTCCTTGACTATGCCAGCGTTCTTGGCGCAGACATGATCGCAACCGGGCACTATGTCAGAAGAAAAGACGTAGACGGCCATACCTTATTGCTTAAAGGGCTGGACGGTAACAAAGATCAGAGTTATTTCCTCTGCGCGGTCAATGAAGCACAGATCACGCGCACTCTGTTTCCTGTCGGTGAACTGGAAAAACATGAAGTCAGGGCGATGGCCGAAAGCCATGACCTTGTAACCCATGACAAAAAAGACAGCACGGGAATCTGCTTTATCGGCGAAAGGCGTTTCAAAGATTTTCTGGAGACCTATATCCCCGCACAACCGGGCAACATTGAAACACCGGAAGGCGAAATACTTGGCGAGCACAGTGGTCTGATGTTCCATACCCTGGGACAACGTCAGGGGCTGGGCATCGGTGGCCGCAAAAACATGCCGGAATCACCATGGTATGTCGCCGGCAAGGATCTTGAGCGCAATGTTTTAATTGTTGTTCAGGGTAATGAGCATCCCCTGTTATTTTCCAAAGGCCTTTTTTGTGGCAAGCCTGACTGGGTCAACTCAGCCCCGACATTGCCATTAAAGTGTACTGCCAAAAACAGGTACCGACAGGCTGATCAGGCCTGCACAATTGAAGATGTTGATGGTCGCATTATGGTAACGTTTGCAGAGCGCCAGAGGGCAGTCACGCCAGGGCAATCCATCGTGTTTTATGATGATGATGTTTGTCTCGGTGGCGCCGTGATCGAAGAGTTTTTTAACTAAACCACTTATTAATCAAGCTGCGAGGCCGGCACTCAGAGCAAGCCATGAATATAAAACTACAACAATGCCTTGCCCTTTCCGGCGTCGCCCAGTCTGCATACCTGGTAAAACAATTGGCCCAGAACGGCATGGTAGGTCAGGACAAACTTAATACGCTTATTCGCAGTCTGTTTATTAGCAATCCTAAAACTACCGAAGAGGTGTACGGCTCAGTAAGCCGCTTGAATCTGGGCATGCAGGTCTTGCAGGAAATTGTCAGAAATGATGAGGGATCACTTAAATCCCCGGATGTCCTGCGTTACTTTCTGGGCCTGATGCACCTGGAAAGAAAAATGATGGCCAAAAAGGGCATGCTGGACCTTATTGGCGAACGTCTGGACGCTATGGAGCACTTGTCACTTGAAGATCCGGACCTCGGTAATAACCAGCTTATACAGGAGCTATCCGCTTTATATAAAGATACTCTGAGCACCTTGCCCTTTCGTATTCAGGTGACCGGAGAAGTGAAGTTTCTGAAGAATGAAGAAATCGCCGACAAGATTCGCGCAGTATTACTGTCAGGTATTCGTTCAGCGGTATTGTGGTATCAACTGGAGGGCCGACGCTGGCATTTACTCATTGGCCGCAAAAAAATTGACCGGAATCTATTGTTACTAATGAACAAGGTTCACGAAATTCATTAAGCGGTTCACTATTATTTTTTCCCCTTTATTGCCAGATCTCAAGATCCAGCTCTGGAATTGCCACAAATGGTTTACCGTTATGTGTCAATAGTCTGGCACTAAGGCTCAATGCATGCGCAGCCACCATGGCATCATTCATATTAAGTGATTTACCGTCACGCATCGCCTGCAGCTGAATAGTTGTATAACTGTCTACCGCATCTCTGTTCCATGGCACCACATCCTCCAAGCGCTCACAAAAAGCTTCCACCAAGGCAATATGGGACGACTGGTTTTGGGTCAGCAAGGCGCCAGCTATAAGCTCTGCGTAAGTAATCGCTGAAATTACCACCTCATCGCCATTCACAGACCATTCCTGCAAGCGGCCTAGCAGTGCTGTGGGCTGATCACGGATAACCAGGCGACATAAATCGGAAGACAGCATAATAATCATTAGTGATTCCTGTTTTAAATAGCGCTGTTCAGCAATTAATGACTCAGGATTTAACCAGACGAGGCCTGATCACCATAAAGTCTTCATCAGCAGGATTGAGACCCGCAAAAGATTCCCAGGTCAGCCTGGCCGGGGTAAGAATAATGGCATTACCCCGCTTTTCTACATTAACCGCATCTATGCCGCTGAAAGCCAGTTCTTTGGGGATGCGAACAGCCTGGCTGCGGCCATTAATAAAGAGTTTCGCCTTCACTTTTTCATTAACCGGCGTATTGCTATCAGGTGGCTTGCTCATGGGAACCCCTTTGTTTCTATGACTCTGAAAGAGTATAAATAACCCTTATAATATATCAAGCATATACAAAGTTATTTGTCTTCAGGAGAAAATAGTAAGTATTCAGTAAAACTAAGGCCTCAAGACTGCTATTCCAGACTTTTATGCCGTATAATGGCGTGCTTTTCAAGAGCCGGTAGACTACTTTCATGATCCTGACTTCCCTGAATGCCATTTCTTCTGTTGATGGCCGTTATCACAGCAAAACCAGCGCCCTGCAGCCCTTTTTCAGTGAATATGGATTGATCCGCTATCGCGTAATTGTGGAAATCCGCTGGCTTCAACTGTTGGCAGCGAACCCCGGATTACCTGAAATCCCCTTACTTTCTGATTCCGCTAATACCTACCTTGAGCAACTCATTAGTGATTTCGATGAATCCGAGGCGGCAATCGTCAAGAAGAAAGAGTCGGTGACTAACCATGACGTAAAAGCCGTTGAATATTATCTGAAGGAAAAACTGGCAGAGCAGACAGAATTGGCCGGCATCATGGAATTTGTTCATTTTGCCTGCACATCAGAAGACATCAACAATATTTCCTATGCCTTGATGTTAAAAGAGAGCATGGACGCTGTTATCGTTCCCATGATGACCGAAGTTCTTGAAGCCATTCGAGAAAAAGCCCACGACTACGCTGATGCCCCACTGCTTTCCCGCACGCATGGCCAAACAGCCACGCCCAGCACCATGGGAAAAGAATTTGCCAACACCGTGGCGCGACTAAAACGTCAACTCAAGCTAATTAAAAAAACTGAATTTCTCGGGAAAATTAATGGCGCGATAGGCAATTACAACGCTCACTTTTCTGCTTATCCAGAGGTGGATTGGCAAGCTACTGCAGAAGAATTCATTGCAGGCCTTGGACTGACCTGGAATCCCTACACCACACAGATTGAGCCACACGATTACATCGCAGAATATTTTGATGCCGTGTGCCGATTCAATACAATTCTTATGGATTTTGACAGGGATTTATGGGGCTATATTTCACTAGGTTATTTCCGTCAACAAACCGTTGAGGGTGAAGTAGGTTCTTCAACGATGCCTCATAAAGTAAACCCGATTGATTTTGAAAATTCCGAAGGGAATCTTGGCGTTGCCAATGCCCTGATGCAGCATTTAGCACAGAAACTGCCAATTTCTCGCTGGCAAAGGGATCTTACAGACTCTACTGTGTTGAGAACCATTGGTGTTGGCTTGGCCCATAGTCTCATCGCCTATCAGGCAAGCCTGAAAGGCATCAGTAAACTGCTTGTCGATGAAGCCAGGATGCTTGCTGATCTTGATGACAGCTGGGAAGTTCTGGCAGAGCCCATCCAGACAGTCATGCGCCGCTATGGCATTGAAGAACCTTATGAAAAACTCAAAGCGCTCACCCGGGGTCAAACAATAAGCCCGGAAATACTGGCTGAATTCCTTGATACACTGGAATTACCTCAGGATGTACGTGAATCCTTGAAAAAGTTGAGGCCCGAAACTTACCTGGGCAATGCAGCAAGTCAGGCCAAAAAAATCTGATGATACTTGACCAGCATGACAGCATAGACATTCATGTTTTTCTGTCAGAATACTGGCAAAAGAAACCTCTATTGATCAAGGGCGCCCTGCCCAATTTTGAAGACTTTCTGACACCTGAAGAGCTGGCCGGCATGGCTTGTGAAGACGATGTGGAATCCCGACTCGTATTTAGTAACAACGGGGCCTGGGAAATGAAACAAGGGCCTTTTTCAGAACGGGACTTTACCTTTTTACCGGAACGGGACTGGACATTACTGGTGCAGTCAGTGGACCACTGGTTACCGGAAATTAAGCAGCTGTTTCAGGAGGTAAGTTTCATTCCGTCCTGGCGCCTGGATGATGTGATGATCAGTTACGCTGCTGTTGACGGCGGTGTTGGCCCGCATTTTGATTATTATGATGTGTTTCTGGTGCAGGGTCAGGGAGTTCGTGAATGGCAGCTCGGACATCAGTGTAATAGCAAGACACCAATAACTACGGATTCCGGGCTGAAAATTCTGGAAAATTTTGCTGCAATTGAAAGCCATGTATTACATGCCGGAGATATACTCTACATCCCGGCGGGCATGTCACATTGGGGGCGGGCGCTGAAACCCGGCCTGTGCTATTCCATTGGCTTCAGAGCCCCGGATATACCTGAACTGCTCTCCGCCTTCAGTTTTCAGGCAGAAAGCGTTATCCCGGCTGATCAGCGCTATCGAGATCCGGTTATAGACCCCGAACAAAAACCCGGCGCCATCAGCAGCAATGCTTTGCAACAAGTCAAATCCTTGCTGCAGGGGGCCCTGGGTAATCAGGAGTTACTGATACAGTGCTTTGGTCGCCTTATGACAGAGCCCCGCCTGGAAGAATTACTGACCTCACCTGAACAAGCTTTATCTCCCGCAGAAATGGCCGTTCAATTGCAAAAAGGGATGCATCTGGCCCCTCACCCTGTCACTCGCTTTGCCTGCCACTATCTGGCATCCAATCTGTACTTTTTTGCCAATGGCGAATCTGTGCTGCTCCATGATGTCAGTGAAAAACTTTTGCAACTCAATGATGAATTGCAAAGTGCTGCAGGCCGCAAACTTGAACTAAAAAATTACCAGCGTAATGAAGATTGCCTGAAACTGCTTTGCTATCTTTACAATCAAGGCTGCATAATCAAGGAAAATTAATATGCCTGCACGAATTGGAATATTACATCCGGGTGAAATGGGCATTTCCATTGCAGCATCTGCTCTGCATAGTGGCCAGGATGTCTACTGGTGTGAAGCAGGAAGAAGTCAGGCAAGCCGACAAAGAGCAATAGGAGCTGGCCTGAAGTCCCTGCCTGACCTGCAAGAACTTTGCGATACCTGTGACGTGTTAATTTCTGTTTGCCCCCCTCATGGTGCGAGTCAGCTTGCCTCAGAGGTACTTGCCTGTAATTACCAGGGTATTTATGCAGACCTTAATGCAATCGCCCCTGATACCGTTAAAACCATTGCTGCCTCTATGGCTAATGATGACATCAGCTTTGTCGACGGCGGCATCATCGGAATGCCGGCAATTAAACCTGGCACTACCTGGCTTTACCTGTCTGGCACGGAAGCAGAAAAAGTCGCGGAGTGCTTTTCAAATGGTCCGCTTGAAACATCGGTGCTTGGTGATGAAATAGGTCAGGCATCAGGACTGAAAATGTGTTTCGCGGCCAACAGCAAGGGTACCGCTGCCCTGCATACAGCGATTCTAGGCGCGGCTGAGGCCATGGGAGTCAGGCAAGCCCTGGAAAAACAATGGGAGATATATACTCCCGGCTTTACCGAAAAAAGCCAGGCTCGCATTAAGCAGGTCGCCAGAAAAGCCTGGCGATTTAGCGGTGAGATGAAAGAGATCGCAGCGACACTTGAGGCTTCAGGAATGCCACCGGCATTTTTTCTGGCTGCAGCTGAGATTTATGAGCGACAGGCCGCTTTCAAGGATGCAGCTGAAGAGCCTGACATTGAAGGAGTCCTTGAAATGGTGTCCAGAAAGCCTGAATGATTATCTTTACTGGATGCTAAAGGGTAAACCTTCTTCCGAAGAGCCCGAAAGAAGGATTACTCAGAATTACTAAAATAATGGCTACTGGAAAAACCTGCAACAGTCTGACGGCCTTCCTGATAAAGCAGCCCGGTAGTTCTACTGGCGAACACCTTCGATAGCCAAAACAAGCGAAATCATTCCACCGTTAATGCCATACTCGGAAGTGTCCAGCATCATTTCACCTTCAAAGCCAACGCGATAATCACCGAAAGGGGTTTCACCTTCTCCGGTTCTTACAGCTTCAAAGCTAATGTCTTTAGTAATGCCATGCAGATTAAAAGTACCATTAATCTTCACACGACCATTACCCAGATCTTCAACTGATGTGCTGGTAAAGCTGGCACTGGGCTGTTCTTCAACATTGAGGTAGTCGCTGGTACGCAAATGGGTGTCTCTAGCTTCATGGTTGGTATCAATACTGGCAGGATCTATGTTCACCGCAATTGTTGACGCTGAAATATTATCCGCATCATAAGACATGTTTCCGGTGATGTTGTTGAAACGCCCCCAAAGTGAACTAATGCCGATATGACTGGCCTTAAAGCTGATAGAGCTATGCATACCAGCGCCAGTGCCATCAATTACATAGTCATCGGCAAAGGCTGTAGATATAGAGGCGGTCAATAAAATCGCCAGGAAAGTAATATTTTTCATTTTTTAACTCATTTATAGAATTTGGAAGGCCAGCAACATACACTATATTCCCGGTGAAAGTCTACCGTTCACTATGTATACAAATACATAGTAATGCCTCATGCCTGTTGCGCTCGCTTCTTATATAATGCGCAACAGGAATATATGAATAATGAAAACCCAGAATAACTTTCAACACCGCTTTTGCGTAGCCCCGATGATGGACTGGACTGACCGGCATTGCCGCTATTTCCTGCGCCTGTTTTCCCGGCACACCCTGCTCTATACCGAAATGGTCACCACTGGCGCCTTGCTGCACGGCGAAGCTGAACGGTTTTTGCGCTTTAATAGCACTGAGCAGCCGCTTGCCTTGCAGCTTGGTGGGAGTGAACCGCAGGATCTGGCAGCCTCGGCAAAAATGGGTGAGCAAGCCGGGTACAGCGAAATTAACCTCAATGCCGGTTGCCCCAGCGACCGGGTACAGCGAGGAAAAATCGGTGCTTGCCTGATGGCCGAACCCGAACTTGTTGCCGAATGTATGACGGCAATGCAAGAAGCTGTCGATATTCCGGTGACCATAAAATGCCGCACAGGGATCGATGATATTGATTCTCTTGAGCACCTGAGTCATTTTGTCGGTACTGTTGCCCGCTCAGGAACACATTGTTTTATCATTCATGCCCGTATCGCGGTTCTGGACGGACTTAGCCCTAAACAAAACAGGGAGATTCCTCCGCTTAACTATGAACGGGTCTTTAATATCAAAGAACAATATCCCGATCTTGAGATTGTCATTAACGGTGGTATTCGCACTCTGGACCAGGCAAAGCAATTATTGGGGAAGGTTGACGGTGTAATGATTGGCCGCGAGGCATATCAGAACCCCGGAATGCTGGCTCAAGTGGATCAGGAAATATTTAACAGTAATGAGTCTATTATTTCTCAGGAAGAAGTACTGGAGCAGTTTATAGACTATGCCAGAGAAGAAATGATTAGCGGCACAGCCCTCAAGCATATGAGTCGTCATATACTTGGATTGTTTCAGGGACAACCAGGTGCGAAACAATTCCGTCGCTACTTGAGTGAAAATGCTCATAAAGACACCTCTGGAATCGAAATCCTGGAACAGGCAGGTAGTTTTATACGAAAAAATTCAACCACCACAGATTCAATTTCTCAGGAAGCGCTATGTTAAGCACCATCACCAGTTTTTTTGAAAGTCATTTCAGTTGCGAGGAGGCAAACAGTGAAAAGCACTCTGTCGATCAGCTCCATCTTGCCAGTGCTGCCTTGATGATTGAGCTTTGCAAAGCAGACCGCAATATTGATGAAACTGAAACAGCTGCCCTGGTAGAAATACTCAGAACCCGCTTTGAACTGGATGAAACTGATCTTCAGGAATTAATGGTGCTAGCTGAAGAAGAAGTCAGGGATGCAACTTCCCTCTATCAGTTCACCAGTCTTATGAACGAGCGCTTTGAGTATTCCGAAAAAGTCATGTTAATCCATAACATGTGGGAAGTAGCCTATGCCGACGGCCATATTGATCGTTATGAAGAACATCTGATTCGAAAGGTAGCAGACCTGCTTTACCTTTCACATGTAGATTTTATTAAAAGTAAAGTGAATGCCCGGGACAAGGCAGGCGTTTGAATTTAGCCGTTTGCTTTTAACGCAGACACCAGGTCCTGAAACTCGATACGATTATCTTCGCTTAGAGCCATCAGTGTCTGATGCGCATCAATAACTTTTTGCCTGACCAACTCATCAGGTACGTCCAATTGATTTAACTCATCAAAATCTATCGCTTTCCGTGCTGACTCTTCGACAATATCGCAGATCAAATCGAAGCTCATGCTTTTCAGAATTCGGGTAATATCAGCATTGGTTGAAATTACTATAGGACTCACATTAAAACGATTGCGTAATTGAATCGCCATCTTCGCCAGCAAACCTAGAGCGGTACTATCAATGCCCTCGGTTTCTGTCATATCAACAATCACTTTATCGAGAATAGACTTTTCATAGAGAGAGGAAAAATAGTTTTCCAGCGCTGCACCCATAATGACACGGACATCGCCGACAAACTTCAGGATGGATACATTTTCTATGTCTGCAACCAGGATTCTTCCGTTACTCATAGCTTTGTCTAACCAGATGTCCTGCTAGAATTTGTACTATGCCTTGCACTAAGTACTGCAATATCATCTGGCACTTTGATACCATGATGCAAGTTTAAACCTGTTTTGACTTTTTTAAAATCGCCTTTGCGTTCATTTATAACTGCCAGCATTTTGGCTTCCTGCTCTGCCATATCCTTGCCTGGCAAATGTTCAAGAATTCCGTCAGAAAATAAAAACAAGGCAAAGTCATCACTTAGCGAAATTTTTTCATTAAAGTAAGTTGCTTCGGCCAGAAGTCCGATAGGAAAACTTCTTTTAACCGGCTCAATAAATCTTGTTGAGCCATTTTCATAAATAATCGGCAAGGGGTGATGTCCGGCTATACTATATTCCAGTGTGTTTTCCTTGTCGTCCAGAATACCCATGCAGACAGTTATATGCTTATCCAGCCCGGCATCAAGTAAATCCCTGTTCAATACCTCCAGGATATGTGCCGGAGAGAATTCCTCATCAAATCTGCCGCGAATATATTCCCGGCGCATTTGTGCGATCCGAAACCTCAATAACACTGTAACAAAAGCAGAGGATGATCCATGGCCCGAAACATCGCCAATATAGAAGAGCACTTTGTTTCTGCCAATCAACTGGTAATCGACTGAATCACCGCTCAGGTAAAGCGAAGGTATTACCTGATGATCAAATTGAAAGTTGTTAATGATTTGTGGCGATGTTGGCAGCATACTTATCTGCACTTGCCTGCCCGCTTGCTGATCCATCTGAAAAATCTCTATCCGTTCTTCAAGTTCCTTGTTAATTTCTTCCAGATTTTTACGATAAAGGTTATTTTCAGCGATCAAGCGTGCACGGTTGAGAGTATTTTCAATAGAGATACTGAGTATCTCCATATCATCCAGCGGTTTAAATAAATAATCACTGACCCCTAATCTCATGGCGCGAATAACTTCTTCTGTATTTCCCCCATCGCTAAGAATAATTATAGCTTGAGTTGGAGAGTGATTGAATATCGCAGTCAAGGTATCAAAGCCTTTTTGGTCAGGCATATTGATATCGTAAATTACCAGGACAGGACTTGAAGAATGGTAGGCGTCGATTCCTTGCTCATTGCTTGCAGCAAGAACGACTCTGTAGCCATTATTTGAAAGATAGGAGGCAATACTTTCCCTGACGACCTTATCATCGTCAATCACTAAAACTAAAGTATTTTCCTGATTTTTCATTTACCAACAAACTGGATCAATTCTGACGAAGGACATGTCGAATAAAAATCTTGAATTATCTAAAATGACTGCCCTCAATACAGCTAAAAATTAATCGCTTACACCTTGAATTCACTGCGGTTAGGAGTGTGAAACACATTACTCCCTTCTAGTACAGCCTGCAACATCAGAGCGTTAATAGTTTTACTAAAAGGGATGATTAAGATCACAAAATAGAATGATAATGATCACAATTGAAAAATAATAAGGTACAGTATCTAGCAACTATTGCAGTTCTACAGGATGAAATATGGCTTATGCTTATGAAAAACGTGACTTTGAAAGAGTAAAGCTCAAAACTGCGGTTACCTTGTATTATGGTACCCCGCCCAAAGCTCTTGAAGGAATTTGCACAGATATTAGTGATAGCGGACTGGGCCTCGACCTGGAATGCGTGATTCCTATTGGCACAGAATGCCGTGTCAAAGTCCATGACGGTCATAAAAATACACAGGCGTTCCAGGCATTAATTGAAATTAAAAATGCTCAGCCTCTGTCAAAAGGACGTTGCCGAGTAGGCGCCCTTATTGTTGAAATGTTCTGAAAATATATTGAAGGAAAAGTCAGTCTTAAAGCTATTAAAAAACATAAAATTAAAAGTCATCCCATTCATCATATACCACACCATCTGCCACTAAATACTCCCTTCTCTGTAAAAAGGCGTCACGGACATAAGTATATTGATCGCCACTAACCATAGATTCGGCTGCCAGGTAATACAAGCGAGTATCAACAGTATGCATTGCATAAAGTGTATAGCGTTCGCCTTCATCCTGTAGCCAAAAAATCGGATTCATTAGGTAGTCAGGAATAAAACCAATGACATCACGCACTGTGCTATTCCCTAAAAAGGGAATGACTACATAGGGACCAGAAGGTACCCCCCAATAACCCAGTGTCTGGCCAAAATCTTCATCATTTTTATACAGGCCAAAGTCGGATGCCACATCAATAACCCCCCCCTATTCCAAGCGTAGAATTGATAAGCAGTCTACTTGAATCCTGTAATGCATTTTTAATTTTAAGTTGTAGCAGATCATTAAAGACAACGTTGACATCATCCAGATTATTCAAGAAGTTCGATACACCGCGTTTCCCAAAACCGGGAATGACCACATCATAGCCACGGCTAATAGGTTGGACAATAAGGTCATCAAAGGCCTCATTCAAATCATATAAGCTGCGATTTACCGTGATGAACGGATCAACATCAGCAGCCTGCGCCTTAATTTGTGGCACAACCAGACATACGGCAAGCCCTACCAGAGCTGCGCAATAACTACTGATTTTGTGAATGGAGATAGCTGTGCTCATATTGGCTGATAATACGCCCTATATTCAAAAATATTAATTATTAATATCTGTCTTCAATTCCATCAGTTAAAAACAGGATTACAACAGATTCATTTTGATTCCCAAGTATTTGTATTGCAGACTTGTTACAGACTTATCTTATTTCAGCCCAGGCTTTTTCCAAACGCTTTTCCGAGATGGGATAGCGTGTACCGAGTGCCTGGGCAAACAATGAGACTCTGAGCTCCTCCAGCATCCAGCGGAAATTTTCCAGTTCAGCGCTGCTTTTATGCTGACCACGAAACAAATTCAACCTCTCTTCATAACGGACCCACCAGGCTTGTAACATTGCCGACAACTCCTTGTCCTTTTGTTTTTGGCGTGGATATTTTTCCAGCCTTAGCTCGATAGCCGAAAAATATCTTGGAAACTCAGCAAGAATTTCTACCGGTGTTTCAGCCAAAAAACCATTATATACCAGAGACTTTAATTGCGAGGCTATATCCTGCTGTAAGGTTAATTCCTCAAGGGCCTTGAACCGACTCAAATTCACAGACAGTGTTCCGTAAATCTTGAGTATCTTGTACATTAGTGACTCGAGCCTTGTAGATGTCTCAATTAGTTCTGGGCGACCAGCATTATATACTTCCTCAAATTCATCCCTGTCCTGTGGTAAACGTTGATCAAGCTGGAATGCAGCCTGGTAGCTTGCCTGAATGAGCGCTACGACCAGAGCATCTCTACCACCCAGACCTTTCATCGCCGGGAGCCTGGATGGATCCTGTAAAAGTTGTTTTTGCAGGTATTTCCATTGTTGTCTGTTTTTCAGCATATAGAGTCTGGCGACGCCGGATCTGGAATGTTTGATGGCGGCAAAGGGGGAGTCCTCCAGTTTAAGAGATACCGAATCTCCCTCATCCACCAAAGCGGGCCATGACAATAATGTTAATCCCCCCTGTTTTATTTCATGTACTTTTTCGAGTTTGCCAAAATCCCAGTCAGTCAGTCCTGACTTTTCGATAGTCGCTTCAGAGAAACCGGCCATCACCTGACGCGCCTGCTCGGCAAACTTTTCTTTTAGCTGGCTTAAGCTTCTGTCGTTATCAAGCACGCGCCCATTTGCATCCAGCACATTGATATTCATTTTCAAATGTTCCGGAAGCACAAAGTCTCGCCAACTGTCGGGGGGAATGGAAACTGCAGCAAGTCGTTGCAGCTGACTGGCAAGTACTGCTTTGAGGTCCCCCTCACCTTGCTCAATCTGCGTCAAAACCTGATCAATATAATCAGGCACCGGCACAAAATTCTTCCTGATGGGTTTAGCCAAGGCTTTCACCATCGCAATACACTTCTCGCGCAACATGCCAGGGACTAACCAGTCCAGGTCTTCTTCCTTCAACTGCATTAACACTGATATGGGAACATCTACCGAAACACCATCAGCTGATTTGCCTGGCTCAAACTGATATTCAATATCCAGTGTCAAATGGCCGGCTTGTATCTGATCAGGAAATGCAGTCAGATTTAAATCATCTTCTGTTTTATTCTGTAAGTCTTGTCTATTAAAAAGCAGCCTTTTCAGCTTGGCATCAGGCAATTTTTTTACCCAGCGCTCGAGACTGGCCTGATCAAACACATGCTCGGGAATCAGGGGATCATATAAGCGGAACAAGTCTTCATCATTAATCAGAATATCTTTACGCCGGGTTCTATCCTCAAGATTTTCAATCTCCTTTATCAGGCCGGCGTTATGAGCATAAAACGCGACTCTGGTATTGACCTCAGCCGGGACCAAGCCCTCCCGTATAAAAATTTCCCTGCTAACAAGAGGATCAATAAGGCTGTAGTTCACTTTACGGTTTTCTGCAAGTACCAGCCCATAAAGACTGACTTTTTCCAGAGCTATGACTTTCCCCTGGCGTTTTTCCCAGTGGGGCTCAGCATAATGATGTTTTAGCAGTTTACCTGCCTGTTTTTCAATCCAGAGCGGCTCGACACGGGCATTCATACGTGCAAATAATTGAGATGTTTCCACCAGTTCTGCGGCAAGTATCCAGGGGTATTTTTTATTATGTAATTCGGATCCAGGGAAAATCCTGAATTTTCTGTTACGAGCACCCAGATAGGTTTTATCTTCCAGACGATTTGCTACATTACTCACCAGACCAGTTAATAACGACTGATGAATCTCTTCATAAACAGCGGGCTCGCTATTTATACTTAGTTTTAATTCCTGGCTCACAAGTTTTAACTGTCGATGCACATCGCGCCACTCACTCATGCGCATATAGGACAGAAAGTTTTGATGACAAAATTTACCAAGCTTATTCCTACCCAGTACCTGGCGGTTTTCTTCAAAAAATTCCCAGAGATTTGTCCAGGCCAAAAAATCGGATTCGGGATGACTAAAACGTTTGTGAGCCTGGTCAGCAGCCTGCCTTTTGTCGGCAGGTCTTTCGCGGGGATCCTGAATACTGAGCGCACTGACAATGATTAATAATTCATGCAGGCAATTATGCCTGGCTCCAGACAGGAGAATTCGTGCCAATCTAGGGTCAACTGGAAATTTTGCCATTTGACGACCACTATTACTGATCCGACCGTCTGAATTAACGGCCTCTAATTCTTCCAGAATTTTGAAGCCATCCTTTACTGCATTACTTTCGGGTGGATCCACAAATGGAAAGGACTCAATGTCTCCCAATTTCAATACCAGCATTTGCAGAATGACTGAGGCCAGATTGGTGCGGGTTATTTCTGTGTCGGTATATTCCGGCCGACCGTTAAAGTCTTCTTCACTGTAAAGGCGAATGCAGGTCCCCGGGCACAAACGTCCACACCGCCCTGCTCTCTGGTTTGCACTGGCTTGGGAGATTGCTTCAATAGGAAGACGCTGGATTTTACTGCGCACGCTATATCTGCTGATACGGGCAGTGCCAGTGTCAATCACATAACCAATGCCCGGTACCGTGAGTGAGGTTTCGGCAACATTCGTGGCCAATACAATACGCTGCTTGCTGTGGGACTGAAAAACCCGGTTTTGTTCCTTGTTATTCAATCTGGCATAAAGGGGTAACACCTCCAGATCAAGAGATTTATCCTTCCTGATGGCATCCGCAGTATCCCGAATTTCTTTTTCTCCGCTAAGAAATACCAGAATATCCCGGTGGGGAATCGGGCTTTTTTTAGCAATTTTCTTTATTTCCTGGACAGCACCAATAATACGCTCCCCTAACTCTTCAGCAGCACTCTCTTCAGCGGGCTGGTAGACAAAGTTCACCGGAAAAGTACGTCCGGAAACCTCAATAATAGGGGCATCATTAAAATGTGAGGAAAATTTTTGCAGATCAATTGTTGCAGAAGTAACGATCAGTTTTAGACCAGGCCTTTTTACCAACAATCGTTTCAAGTAACCCAGCAGAAAATCTATATTCAGACTGCGTTCGTGCGCTTCATCGATAATAAGTGTGTCATATTTATTCAGAAAAGGGTCTTCGCGGATCTCTGACAGCAAGATTCCGTCGGTCATTAATTTGATATAGGTATTATCGTCGGTGTAATCCTGAAAACGCACCTGATAAGCAACAGCGCTGGTTCCACTCACGCCTAACTCTTCCCCTATCCGGCTGCACACAGTTCTGGCGGCCAATCGTCGGGGCTGAGTATGTCCAATCATCCCTTTGACCCCCAACCCAAGCTCCAGACAAATCTTGGGTAATTGGGTGGTTTTGCCCGAACCGGTTTCCCCGGCGATAACGACAATCTGATTTTCTGATATGGCTTTTTTAATTTCTTCCACTTTGCCAGACAAGGGCAATTCCGCAGGATATGAAATAGCAGGCAAGCGTTTTCTACGAGCCTGAACCTGCGAAATAGAGTGTTCAGCCAGTGATGCCAGTTTCTCAAGCTTTACGGACTGAGTACTTTTTACATCCAGTCCAGATTCAGCTTTTTCAGCTTGCCTTATTTTTTGCAATGACATACGCAAGCGGTGCTGATCTTTACTCAGACACTGGGGAATCAGGGATAATATTTGTTTAGCAGATACCGACACTTTAACGCACTTCAAAAAAGCGCAATTATAGCATTTACCAATGATAAGGTTTGCCCGTTCAGCGGCAAGGAAGTAAGGTCAATTCAAAAAGGCATAACGCTGGTAAAAATAACAAGAGACACTGTCATCCCTTGCAGAAATTGCTGCCAAAATCACGAGCTTGTTTGTCCAGGCTAAATATTCTTAAACTCACGGTGTAATCTGAATTGATTGGAAGTCACGTAAGCCTCCATTTTTTCCAGCCTACCCTGCAAAGTGGTAAATTTTCTGGCGCAATATTTAAATTCCCTGCGCTTTGAATAAGTTCTTGCAGCAAAGGGACGGGTTGATTCCATGCCGTCTTCAGCAGCATTTTCACCCTCTTGATCTGAATCACCTTCATGCATTTTGCTAAAAGTGTCTTCAACAAAATCAGCATGTCTGTTTCTTTTTGCACGCCGACTTTCTGACCTGCGTCTGCTATCAGATCTTGCGCCACGCATTCTGGTAAGCGGCTTTTTATCAAGAATGAAAAAAGCACCAAAATACACGACCAGAGGAATTGCCGAAGTTAGTATCAACAACACAAGAAATATGAGTCGTACTGCGAATACATTAACCTCCAGGTAATCAGCCACTCCTGCACAGATACCAAGAAACTTGCCATCTTCTGTATTTCTATACAGCTGCTTCTTATAATCCACTGTTCTGAAATGCTTCATTGGCTGACTTTCCGCCATATTACTGAACCCCTCACCCGGCTTATCATCAAGACAGAACCATGCGATAAAGTAGATTGGAATCAGAAACCAGCCACCGAATAAAACACTCACCATGAAGACCAACCGAACCGTCCAGGGTTCAACTTCCAGGTACTCTGCAATTCCTGCACAAACACCAAGAAATTTTTTATGTTCCCTGTCTAGTGTCAATGTTCTCTTATGGGGCTTCCTGTTACTCACCTTGCTGCTCCCTTGCCTTGTCACGCCATTCCGGAGTTTCATCATCCAGAATGGATTCAAGAGTTTTGATACGCTCAGCCATACTGTCGGCAACATCCATCAATTCGTCCAACTGTTTGGCTTCTTCCGCACTAATGCTACCGCTACTGCGTTTATTGGCATATTTGTAATGGAAAATTATCCATACAATCCAGATCGGCATACTTACTGCCATAAAAGCGATCATTGAATCAAAGAAGCCACTCATGATATTTAACCCTTATTTTTTGTCTTGAGTTTCGATTTCAGGTCTTCAAGTTCCTGGTCGATCTTGCCTTCTTTTTCCAGGGCATCGAATTCTGCTGAAATACCGCGATTACCAATTTCATTCGCTTCAATTTCACCTTCCATGACTTCTATCTTTTTCTCATAGTGATCGAATTTATTGATTGCCTCATCAATAGATGAGTTATGCAATTTGCTGTTCACTGTGTGCCGTGACCTGGTTGCCGTATGACGCATCAATATAGTTTTTTGTCTTGTCCGTGCATCATTAAGTTTAGTTTGCAGTTGTTCAATTTCAGAGCTGAGTTTGTTTAATGAATCTTCCAGCTTTTGCATATCTTCCTGCACAAAAACCATTACATCATTGACCGCAGATTTCTCAAGTAATGCTGCTTTTGCCAGGTCATCCCTGTTTTTACTTAAAGCCAGCTCTGCTTTTTGCTGCCAGTCATCAACCTGCTTCTCCAATTTGCTGTTACGGCGCAGCAGTTCCTTTTTGTCAGCGATAATGCGAGCAGAAGTACTACGAACTTCTACCAAGGTCTCTTCCATTTCCTGAATGACCATACGAATCATTTTTTCAGGGTCCTCTGCCTTGTCCAGGAGAGAATTAATATTGGAATTGATGATATCTGAAAGTCTAGAAAATATACCCATGACGATACCTCTTAGTTAATGTCATCCAGAATTGCCTGTTTTGCCAACTCAAATTCAGTGCCGGAAATAACACCGGATGAGCGAGCGCGTTCAAGGTCCAGCAACTCCTGACCAATTGTGGGTTCCGCATTAGGCTGAGCCCTGTCATTGTGTCTGTCATCCTCAGATTCGTTCACATAGATACAGCCAGTGATTACGAACGCCGAGATCATGACGATAAAGAGTCCTTTGTACTTCATAACTACCTCGTTTAATAAAACTACTTTATTCCTACTTATCAGAGGCATTGCAGAGGTCGTG
>JABIPQ010000022.1 GCA_018698975.1 Gammaproteobacteria bacterium | reverse complement strand
GAATAGCTTTGGCCATGTTAAAAAAGTTAAAAGTTAAAAGTTAATATTATTATTGCAAGCCGGCAATGTCCGGCAAGTCGTTTTAATAAGTGCCTTATATGCCAATCACATACATGGCCGCTTGCTGACTCAGTCCGAGTCCGCTGCGCATTGTGCCAACCAGCATGATTTCTACAACCTGAATGCCCAGGAAAATAAAAATAGGTGAAAAGTCGAGGCCACCCATTGGAGGCAGTACTTTTCTAAACAGTGACTGAAGAGGTTCCAATAATTGCTGGACCAGCATCAGTGCTGGATTACCGCTATGGGGTGCTATCCAGCTGGCAATAATGGAGGCCAGCAAGCCCCAGAAATAGATATTGAGAATCATGGAAATCATGCCAAGGAATGCCCAACTGAGTAAAATACCAATTCCTGGGAGCACAAACCCGGCCGAAAAAATCATCAGGGTCGTAGCCAGAGTGCTCAGTATCAAAGTTAAAACCAGTGAAGCAATATCAAAATTTCGCCAGGATGGAATGATGCGCCTGGCTGGGTTTAATATAGGCGCAGTCAGTTTTACCAGTGATTGTGTTACTGGATTGTAGAAGTCCGCACGGGTGGCCTGCAGCAAAAATCGTAATAACAAGGCCAGCACAACTAATCCGCCCAGCGTGTTTACCAGTAATACAACTACTTGACCAACTGATGATCCCATTTCACTTTCCTGACTAAACTGAAACTTCTTTTATTATTTTGTTTTTTCCTGCCCTTGAGAACTGGCCGCCATCTCCCTTGAGCGCAGGGCAGCCTTCTCGAGTGCGCGGCCAACCATAGCATTGAAATCTTCTGATTCAAACTGCTGCAGGGCAGCTTCGGTGGTGCCTCCGGGGGAGGTTACACGACGACGCAATTCCGTCACATCTACATCACTAGATTGAGCGAGCCTGGCAGCCCCGAGAGCGGTCTGCTGACATAATAATTCAGCAGTTTTCGCATCCAGTCCCATGGCAATAGCAGCTTCCTGCATGGATTCAATCAGCAGGAAGAAATAGGCCGGGCCGGAACCGGACAAAGCGGTTACAGCATCCATGTCAGTTTCCTTGTCCAGCCAGCACACAATACCAACAGCAGTTAACAGATCCTGCGCATTGCTTTTCTGGGACTCACTGCAGTTACTGTTGGCAAACAGTGCACTGGCTCCCGTTTGTACCAGTGCCGGTGTGTTGGGCATGCAGCGCACAAGTGCTTGCCCGGGATGCGTCCAGGCCAGCAAATTAGCCATTGAAATGCCGGCTGCAATGGAAACCAGCAGGCACTCATGTGCCTGCAGAGAATCTCGTAGTGGCGTGAGTACATCACCCAGCACCTGGGGTTTGACCGCCAGAATTACCGTGGTGGAATTATTGATGATGTCGATATTATTTGTCGTGGTATTGACGCCTTTCTCAGCCAGAATATCCAGCCGGCCCTGATCCATATCCGAGGCATGGATTTGTGCAGGTTGCCAGCCATTGGCAAGCAAGCCGTCAATGAGCGCGGTGGCCATATTGCCGGCACCAATAAAACCGATTGTTAATTTTTCTTCAGACATTTGCCAATTGTACATTATAGGAAGACACAGGATAGTAGTGGGAGGGCGCCGCAGGCACAATGTCGCTCCTGCGTCATTCCACGGGACAGATTTTGGTCTAACTGTACTGTTGTTTTGACCTGCTTATTATTGGCGTAAGTACAGATTGAACACTACCTGATCTCTATAATCTGTCCCTGGCAGGTATACGCGGACCAAAAATATCCGTACCGATACGTATCATGGTGGCCCCTTCTGCAATGGCAGCTTCAAAATCATTACTCATGCCCATCGACAGATGCGTACAACTGGTAAAACCGGCAAGTACCAGCTTGTCCCGGGCTACTCTCAGACTGTGAAAATTTTGTCGTTGCAGGGCACTATCATTCGTCGCCGTCGGGATTGCCATAAGTCCCGACAGCTTAAGTCGCGGCAATGCATTCACCTCACTTGCCAGGGTTTCAAGCGTATCAAGAGTAACGCCGGACTTACTGTCTTCCTCGTTGATATTTACCTGCAAGAGAATATTAAGCGGGGGCAAGCTTTCCGGACGTTGGTCATTCAGGCGCTGGGCAATTTTGAGGCGGTCGACACTATGGACCCAGTGGAATGATTCAGCAATAGCCCGGGTTTTATTAGACTGGATCGGTCCAATGAAATGCCACACCAGGGGCAGTGCTTTCAGCGTCTCGATTTTTTCCAGTGCTTCCTGCAGATAGTTTTCACCAAACTGCATCTGGCCGGCCTGAAATGCAGTCTTTACAGCATCTGCATCATGGGTTTTGCTGACAGCGATTAATTGAACCGGAGTGTCATTTCGCGCATACATTTCCTGGTAAAGGGATATCAGCTGGCGAACTTTTTCCAAATTTTCTGGTATGCTCAATGTCATTCTTTTTTCCTTAACAAGGTTCTGATTATAAGGGGTATACGGCTAGATGAATATTCAGGAATTACTTAACTTCAGCGTACAGCAGGGCTCATCTGACCTTCATGTCACTGCAGGTATGCCTCCCTTAATTCGTGTGGACGGCGATATTCGCCGCATCAATGTCGATCCAATGGATCACAAGGAAGTTCATGCGCTTATTTATGAAATCATGAACGATAAGCAGCGTAAGGATTATGAAGAGCATCTTGAGTCAGATTTTTCGTTTGAAGTGCCTGGCCTGGCGCGTTTCAGGGTAAACGCATTTGTTCAGAATCGCGGTGCAGCGGCGGTGTTCCGTACTATTCCTTCTACGGTACTGAATATGGAACAACTTGGCATGGGTAAGGTGTTTGAGGATATCTCGAACACTCCTCGTGGTCTGATTGCGGTAACCGGGCCGACTGGATCCGGTAAAAGTACCACCATGGCTGCCATGATCGATTACATTAATGCAACCCGGTATGAACACATCCTGACTATTGAAGACCCTATCGAATTTGTGCACGAGAGTAAGAAATCCCTGATCAACCAGCGTGAAGTGCATCGTGATACCCACGGCTTTAATGAAGCATTGCGTTCAGCACTGCGTGAAGACCCGGACATCATTCTGGTAGGGGAACTGCGTGACCTGGAAACTATTCGCCTGGCCTTGACTGCTGCTGAAACCGGTCACCTTGTGTTTGGTACATTGCATACCACGTCTGCTGCCAAAACTATCGACAGGGTCGTGGACGTATTCCCGGCTGCTGAAAAAAGTATGGTGCGTTCCATGTTGTCAGAATCACTACAGGCTGTAATTAGCCAGACCCTGCTGAAGAAGGTAGGTGGCGGTCGTGTGGCAGCTCATGAAATCATGATTGGTACTTCGGCTATTCGAAACCTGATCAGGGAAGACAAAATTGCGCAGATGTATTCTGCAATTCAAACAGGCCAGTCTGTGGGCATGCAGACTCTTGATCAATGTTTGAAACAATTGGTTGGCAAAGGGCTTGTCGATAGGCAGGAAGCAATTTCCAAAGCAAAAGATGGTAACCAGATTTAAGTCTGACAATACCAGAGCTGCTTGTGCTCTAGCTTGTTGATATTTACCTTAATCCTCATCTGTCTACAGCAGATGGAGATTTTTGCTATTTGTAATATTGTTTCTGGACTGAAAGGCTTTTTAACCTATCAACAGTTTTCATTGAGCCAGGATTCCAGAATTAGTTGAGCGGCCAGGCTGTCAACATCAGAGCGTTCATCAAATTTCTTGCCTGCCTCTTCGGCATTGGCGCGACAAATCTCTCTGGCTTCTCTGGTGCTTAAACGTTCATCCATTTTGTAGCAGGCAATTTTAAATCGATCAGTCAGTCGATTAATAAATTTGTTGGCTCTTATGGACATTTCGCTGTCAGTACCATCCATGTTGAACGGCATGCCAATGATAAAAGCGTCGGGTTTCCACTGCTTTACCAGCTGCTCCAGCTCAGCCCAGTCTGGTACACCATTTTTGGCTTTAATAATAGGTAGAGGGGATGCTGTCTGAGTAATAGTCTGACCTACAGCCAGTCCCATTTTCTGGGTGCCATAGTCTATGCACAGGAGAGTTTGGATAGCGCGATTCAGAATTCAGGCCTCATTATTGAACGATTAACTTTGCCCAACATCAGTGCTCATCTGGGCCATTGAAAAACCCAGCGTTGATGCTGCCATATCCGGTTTGCCATCAAAGTCTCTGGAAAAAATTATTTCTTTGCTTGCAGGACAGATGATCCAGGAATTATCAGCGATTTCCTGTTCAAGCTGGCCAGGGCTCCATCCAGCACAGCCCAGAGCCACCAAATAATTTTCCGGGCCTTCGCCACGGCTAATGTCATCCAGAATATCCTTGGAGGTAGTAACGCTGATGTCACTGGTCACCTTCAACGTGGAGGTCCAGTTTCTATCCGCATCATGCAGGATGAAGCCTTTTTCAATTTCTACCGGGCCACCAGACAGGACAGGTTGCTCGCCGCTGTCGGGATTTTGCACATCAATATCCAGCTGACTAAATATTTCATTAAGTTTTATTTGTAAGGGCAGGTTCACTACGATGCCCAGGGCACCGTCGGTAGTATGCTGCCACATATATATAAGAGTATGGCTGAAATATGATCCATCCAATTGTGGCATGGCAATGAGAAAATGGTCAGTAAGATCCATTTTGTCGTTGTTTATGTTGTCTGGCTGAGTGTTGTCGCTTTGCATATCTCTAATATTGGGCTTACCGTGCGAGTTTCAACTTAAATTGATTAATGGCACTGGATTATTATTCGGGGTTTCCATAAATCAGAAACTGCGGAACAAATTGTTTTGCTGGAACTGCCAGGTTCTGATGATATCCAGGATGTCTGCTTCCTGTCCCAACTCTTCAGGAAATGGATCAAAAGGCGAGGCCAGGTGGACTATTCGAATTGCCGATTCATCAAGCACTTTATGGCCGGATGAGCTTAAAACACGAATGTCAGCCACAGACCCATCTTTACGTATGGAAACCAGCAGTCTCAGGTTGCCATAAATCCCTTGCGCACTGGCCTGAGCCGGATAGTTCAGATTCCCTACAGCCTCGACTTTTTTGCGCCAATTATCCAGATAAAGCGCATCACGTGCTTTCTGGGTTGATGCTGAGGAAATTGTATAGCGTCTTGGGCGTTTGGCGTAGGCCTGGCGGCGAATATCCAACTGGGCCTGCAGACTGGTCAGCCTGTCATCAAGCTGGCTTTCGGTCAGATTCTCCATCGGCTGTGCTGAGTTTTCCTGCGCGGGCTGTTCGATTGGTTCGTCATTTATTTCCTGAACAGATTCCGATTCAGTGGCCAGTACACGGTCATTGATTTGTGATTCCTCAATACTGGATTCCTGGAAAGGGCTGACATCCTGAATGACATCTTCGTTGAAACGCGATTCCACCGGTGTGCTGGGGGCCGCTTTTTCTTCCAGAGAGCCGCTGCCTTGCTGATTTTCCTGTGCCAGAAAATCTGCATCTTCAGGGGCTTCCTGGCTTCGATACTGGGCAAGAGTGACTTCCATGGACGTACTGGTATTCACTTGATCATAAATACTGAAGCCAACGCCAAGAATCAGCACAACATGCAGGCAGATTGAAACGAACATGGTGAAGCCGAACCTTTCACTTGAAAGCGATGTGGTTTCTGTAGTGACGGCAGTATTCAATTAAGGAATCTCTAATCAATCATTTCCCGGAGGATCTTTTGCCGGTCAGGCTTATTGCAGAAATCAGGCCTGTCCCTTTAGGGAGGTTTGCTGCTGCAACTTTGCTTCTAGACAGTCCATCAAATCGCCAGCAATATCGAGATTAAAGGCTTCGTCCAGTTCCCTGACACAGGTAGGGCTGGTGACATTGATTTCAGTGAGGTAGTCACCAATAACATCCAGTCCAACAAAGAATAGCCCGTTTTCTTTCAGAAATGGGCCGACCTGGTCACATATCCATTGATCTCTTTCAGTGAGCTCCACACCTTTGGCGCTGCCTCCTGCGGCCAGATTGCCGCGTGTTTCATTGGCGGCAGGCAAGCGGGCGAGGGCATAGCCAACCGATTTGCCATCTACCATCAGGATGCGTTTGTCACCGGTGGTGGAGATTTCAGGAATAAAGGTTTGTGCCATGATCTGGCGGGTACCGTATTCAGTCAGGGTTTCAATAATGACGCTGACATTGGGGTCGCCAGGATTAATTCGAAAAATACCGGTGCCGCCCATGCCATCAAGGGGTTTGAAAATGACATCCGTATGATGCTTGTGGAAATCCACCAGCAGTTCTTTATTGCGTGTAACCAGTACAGGAGTGCAGCATTGAGGGAACAAGGTGGCGCTGACCTTTTCATTAAAGTCCCTGAGTGCCCGGGGCTTGTTGGCTACCAGAACACCTTCGCGTTCCGCCTGTTCAAGAATATAGGTGCTGTAGATGTATTCACGGTTAAACGGTGGGTCCTTGCGCATTAATATGATATCCACTGTTGCCAGGGACTCGCGGCTTTTCGGGCCGAGTTGATAGAAATCATCAGGGTCCATTTTGACACTCATATCCTGCATGACGGCCATTGCCTTGCCGTCATTCAGATACAGGCCATCCTGTTCAATATAGGAAAGCGTCCATCCTCGTTGTTGAGCAGCATTCAACATAGCCAGTGTCGTGTCTTTCTTAAAACTGATGTCCTTTACAGGATCCATTACTACGGCAAGTTTTATGGGCATTTACAACTCCGACAGACAGCTGTCACTGGACAGGACTGGATTAAACCAGAAATAAAGTCATGAGATTATAGCAAAAAGCAGACATGAGGAACCTTGCTGGTGGACAGATTAATAATGGGCTACTTTTTCTCTGATCAATATTCTGATTTTGTTCGGGCGAGGTCAGACTCAACAGTAAGACAATCTTTCCCTGTATTCTAATGTGGCAATTTTTTACTGCATTATTTGCTACAATGCCGACCTGCATTATTCGGTTCAACACATCATTCAGGATAATTAATTGCGTCTGTTGGGTTTTTACTGGGGTATCTCCGGAGTCATCGCGTTTTTGCTGTATGCCGTGCTGAGGCTTGGCCCGCGCATACTGGATTTAAGTGATTACACTTTGAGTCCGTTGCACTGGCTGTTGATGGTGGGTTTTGTCCTGTGGATGGCCTGGGCGGAAGGTTACAAGGGGTTTCATCGGGGGTTTTCCCCCAGAGTGGTGGCCAGGGCAAGATACCTGCGAAGCGGGTCTCACCCTGTGTTATCGCTGCTGGCACCCCTGTTTTGTATGGGATATATCCATTCCACCCGCAAACGTAAAATAGTGTCCATTGTGCTGACCAGTGCCATTGTCGGATTGGTCATGCTATTGCGAATCACGCCACAGCCCTGGCGCGGAATTATCGATGCTGGCGTAGTGACCGGGCTTACTATTGGTACTGGTTCACTGGTTTATTTCTGGTTTCAGGTTGAATCCGGGAGTTGGAATCATCCGATTCCGCTGGATTTACCTGGCTCTGACAAGCAGGAAGACCCGGGCACTTCAGAAACGCTTAATCGTTCAGAGCAGCCTTGAGCTTATAAAACAGCCCTGAGCTTATAAAACAGCCCTGAGTTGAGCCTCGGCAGTAGCAAAGGAAAAGTGCTCTTCAATATTTTGTTTACCGGCCTCTGACAATGCCTGCCACAAGGTCGCATCGAAATACAGGCGCATAATTTCTCTGGCGAACTCTTCCGGTTCATCAGCTATTAATACATCTTTTTCGTGCACAAGTTTCATGCCTTCAGCAGCGATATTAGTCGCTACAACCGGTACGCCAAAAGACATACTGGAATTGATTTTTCCTTTCACACCTGCGCCGTATCTTAAGGGTGCAATCGATAGCCTTATTTTGTCAAAGAGAGGTTTTATATCTCCAACAAAACCAGTAATAATTATTGAGTCATTTGCCTTGTTCTTCAATTCTTCAGGAACATGACCGCCGATAATTATCAGTCGTATGTCTGGATTCTCTTTTTGCACAATTGGAAAGATTGCATCTAAAAACCAGAGCATGGCATCTGTATTGGGTGGATGCTCGAAACCTCCAATAAAAAGTATATCTTTGCGTTCCTTAAAACTATTACCAGTTTCATAAAGCTGATGAATATTCGAAAGTAAATTGACATTTACATCGGGGGCTTCTTCCTTAAACAAGTCTAATTCAACCGGGCTTACTACCAGAGTGGTATCTGCCTTGCGGGCCAGCGCAAGTTCCTGTGTTTTACGCATGGCTGCTGAATCAGCCAGAATTTTGTCCCTGGTCAGTTTCGCCTCTCGTTCTTCACGCAGGAAATGCAGATCAACGGTGTCAAAAATTATCTTCGCATTGGTACAGTACTGTTTTACGTCATCAATAAACATTTCGGCAGTATCGGCCCGACTTAAAATAACTGCATTAAAATACTGGCCATACTCTTCCAGGTAATTGCCAATACTCTTCACATAAGGGACGTAAAGGCATTCAATACCAATGGCCTGCATTTGTGGCGTGTATTTATTGTGGCAATGCAGATTAGCAGGAAAGAAAGTGACCTTATAACCGATGTTCTGCAATATCTTCAGAATATTAAACATACGCAATGAACCAGAATCACGGTCAGGCATGAGCACGCGTGCATCGATGATCAGGATGCGTTTTTGTACATGCCTTTCTTTTTCAAGGTAAGGAAGTCGTGCATTCGGGCGATGCTGTTTCAGTGTTTCTTCCCATCGTGAAAAAAACTTTTTATGATTAATCTGCTGATATTTCTTTATGCCGCTGCCGGTATCTGTGCCTGAAGTCACTCCTTCAAAATGAGTCAGTGTTGCATTGGGTTGGTAGTAAACTTTTTTGCCAGTTTCCCTTACCTTGAATGCCAGGTCGGTATCTTCGTAATAGGCTGGCACATAATGTGTGTCGAAGCCTCCTAATGCGCTGAAATCATTCAGGGGAATCATCAGGCAGGCCCCTGAACAGTAATCTACTTGTCTGCAGTAGTTATACATCGGGTTATTAGGATCATCACCGCGACCATAATTCCAGGCTGAGCCGTCTTGCCAGACAATGCCTCCGGCTTCCTGCAGAGTGCCATCAGCAAACTCCAGTCGGGCACCAACAAGTCCTGCATCAGGAAAGTCCTGAAATGTCTGGCGCATTGCCTTGAGCCAGCCGTCACGGACTTCAGTATCATTATTGAGCAGCAGCAGAAATTGACCCTTTGCGCTTTCTGCTCCTTTATTACAGGAATTGATAAAGCCCAGGTTTTCTTCGTTACTGATTACGGTGATACCTTTTATGCCGGCTAGCATGGTTTGGGTCTTGTCAGAAGAGAGGTCATCAACAACGATGACTTCGTAGGATTCTTCATCAGTATGATCGAGTATGCTTTTCAGGCAATGAAAAGTGTATTGGTATTTATTGAAAACCGGTATGACAATGCTGACACTTGGCTTTTCAAATACCGGAAAGGACAGCGTTGAAAATTTATCTGAAACGGGTGACTCGACTTTAATTTTCTGTATATGACTAAGGCGTGGCTCATGCTTTGTCCTCAACCTTGCGAATAGACCGAGAACTCCTTCCGTGCGTATAAAATATCGTGCTATTGTTAGTGCCCTTAGAGGACGTGTTAGTTTCCAGCTCCTGCTGTTATAGATAACTTGCAATTCATCACTGAGTGCCTGGTTGAGATTTTTTTGTGCTGTTGCTTCATTCTCAGATTCCTGTAACGCTTTTTCAGATTCCTGTAACGCTTTTTCAGATTCCTGTAACGCTTTTCCAACTGCCTGTAATTTCTGTTCTTTTTTCCCAATCTGTTTTTGTTGAGACAGGATTTTTCTGTCTCTGTCATCAAGACGCGTACTTAACTCGGAAATAAATGTCAGCTTATTTGTAAGTTCAGTGCCTAGATTTTCCAGACTTTTTTCAAGCACGCTGATACGGGGGAATTCTCTACTGCGGTTCAACAGTGCAATTATTTTCTCATCAGACCATAGCGCCAACCATTTTTTATAGACTGCAAGGCGATAGGCATCCATATCGTTGTCAATGTTATCTTTTGCACCAAAGCCACTACTGTTATCGACACGATAGCTTGCGGTGCACTTGTTTATAAACTTAAAGGCATGTTGCTGGGCAAGTTGTAGCCAGAAGTCCCAGTCTTCAAAGCGATCGAAGGCAGGATCAAAACGAATACCATTGCTAAGCAGACTACGCTTGAATAGAACCGCATGAATAGGAATGTAATTTTCAATCATCAGACGGACAGGATCAAAGGGGTGTGCAAAAGAAGGGACTTCTTCTGCAATACCATCAGCGATAACTCTTACAGCACTGTAAGCCAATGAGTAAATGTCCTGGTTACTCAGAGTCTTGGTGAGATTGGCAATATGTTCAGGATCAATGGAATCATCATCATCAAGGAAAAGGCAGAATTCACCCTGCGCATCTTCCAATGCCAGATTGGCGGCATGAGATCTGCCGTGCTGTCCGGCATTGTTTAGCCAGCGTATATTCCTGGGCTGGTCAGCATAGTCTGCCAGTATCTCTGTAGAATAATCTGCGCCACCATCATTTATTATGATGATTTCAATGCTGCTGTAATTTTGTGCCAGGACAGAGTCTATCGCTTCGCATAACAGGGATTTCCTGTCTTTGGTGCGAATCAGGACAGAGACAAGGGCAAGAGAGTTCATGGCTGGAAGCTGGTGATGGGTTTAGCCCACCAGACGTGTGATTTTCGTGGCAAGTATTTCGCCAATGAAATCGAGGAACAAAGTGTCCAGGCTGGAATTGAAATGGTTATGCTTGTCGCTGCCAATAACCAGTAAAGGGGTACCGAAAGTAAGTTCATCACGTGATAAATCAGCAGGATGTACTGGAATAACAGCGGCAGAAAGTATTTCTTTTTTGGAGTCCGGGAACAGAAATTTTGCCTGTTCAGGTCTAAGCTCACAGCAAAAGGTACGTTTTTTATCAAACAGTTTGCCAAGAATGTTTTTTGTCGGTGCAACGGGCAGTAATTGAATTTCTTCATTATCGATGTTGCTGCCATCACTATCGCTTATGAATAACAGGCTGCTGGCATGAGCGGCGAATTCTGTTTTCAGCGTGTCTTCAATAACATTCGATAATTGGGTCAGGGTGTCACTTTTTAATAACTTCAAAATAACAATGCGGGTTTTCTCAAATAAGGCATCATTTTCTTCGGCATTGAAAATGAAGTCGTTGATATTATTTTGCAGTTCAAGATTGCGTTCCCGGAAAAGCTCTACCTGTCTTTCGAGCAGGGAAATGGCACCTCGGTTGCCATGGGGGATAGTCAGTTCCAGAAGTAATTCAGCCTTGCGCTCGAAAAAATCGGGATTCTCGCTCAGGTATTTAGCGACGGATTCTTCATCAAGGATTTCTACTGATTCCTTGGCATTGTTTGAATCTGTTGTCATATGTCTATCTTCCCTTCGAATACTGTCGCGGCTGGCCCTGTTTTCAGCACTGGAGAGTCTTCTCCCTGCCAGTTTATCTGCAAGGATCCACAGGGTAGCTGTACTTCTACATTGTTGTTCAACAGTCCCTGACGAATTCCGGCAACTACTGCTGCGCAGGCACCTGTCCCACAGGCGAGTGTTTCTCCCGCCCCTCGTTCAAATACTCTGAGCCTGATTGTACCCGCATTAAGCACCTGCATGAAGCCGGCATTCACGCGCCGGGGAAAAGCAGGATGGTTTTCAATCAAGGGGCCCCATTGCGCCACAGGTGCAAGCTCAATATCAGGCACAAGCAATACGGCATGGGGATTACCCATGGATAGAACAGACATGTCCAGTTTTTCACCATTGGCTAATTCAAGGGGATAAGTTACTGCCTGCAAGTCGGCAATGAACGGAATTTTCGCCGGTTCAAATACCGGCCGCCCCATATCTACAGTAACATTGCCATCTGCCTCAGCCCGACAGTGCAGGGTGCTGCCATTGCTCAGCTGAAGGGCAAATTCGTTGTTGTTGCTAAGACCTCTGGCCTGAATAAAAGACACCATGCAGCGGGAGCCATTCCCGCAGTTTTCTGCCTGGCTGCCATCGGGATTGTAGACCAGATAGGTAAAATCATGATCAGGCAAAGTAGCAGGGGCAATGATAAGCAGCTGATCGAATCCGATGCCAGTGTGTCGATTGCCCAGCATCTGAATTTGTTCCGAGCTCAGATCAATGGGCTGACTCACGCCATCAAGTACGACGAAATCGTTTCCCAGGCCATGCATTTTGGTGAACTTCAGGTTCATTGTTCAGCTCAGCCCAGTGGTGTTTCCAGGGCCAATTGGTCCTGATAGGTTTCACGCCGTCTGGCCAGATGGAGTTGACTGCCGTCCACCAGCACTTCGGCAGCGCGGTTGCGTGTATTGTAGTTGGAGCTCATGGCAAAACAGTAGGCGCCAGCAGATTTTACGGCAAGAAGATCGCCAGTGCTGATTGACAGTTCTCGCTGACGAGCAATGAAATCTCCTGATTCGCATATAGGACCCACAAGATCATAGGTCTGGGCAGGGATATTGTCATTGGGCAACACCGGCACTACATCCATCCATGCCTGGTACAGCGCCGGACGAATAATGTCATTCATGGCGGCATCGACAATGGCAAATCTGTGTTCACCATTGGTTTTAATATTATTCACGCGGGTCAGCAAGACACCGGCATTGGCACAAATAGACCTGCCCGGCTCAAGTACCAGGGTCAATGAACGCTCTGCCAGGACTTCCCGGACCGCGCCAATTAACTCTTGTGGTGACGGCGGAGTTTCGTCTTTGTATTGCACGCCAAGGCCGCCCCCGATATCCAGGTGGGTGATATGAATGCCTTCACAGGCGAGTTCATCCAGGAGTAACAGAGTCCTGTCCAGGGCCGCCAGAAATGGTGCGATGGTGGTCAATTGAGAACCAATGTGGCAATCCATACCAATTATTTCGATGCCTTCCAGTGTGTTTGCCTGACGATATAAAACGCGGGCATCTTCCATTGAAACGCCGAATTTATTTTCTTTCAGCCCGGTGGATATATAGGGATGAGTTCCTGCGTCTACGTCTGGATTCACGCGCAGGGAAACCGGTGCACGCAGGTTTTTCTCCAGAGCGATAGTGTTCAGTTGCTCAAGTTCCAGTGCCGATTCAACATTGAAGCACTGGATGCCAGCATCCAGGGCCGCCGCCATTTCTTCATGGCTTTTGCCAACACCGGAAAAAATCACCTTGGCAGGGTCGCCGCCAGCAGCAATAACGCGGGCCAGTTCGCCTCCGGACACAATATCAAAGCCGCTGCCCATTTTTGCCAGGACACTGAGCACTGCCAGATTGGAATTGGCTTTTACGGCATAACAGATAAGATGCTGACAGCCGGTAAGCGCCTCTTCATAATCCCGATAGTGCTGCTCCAGTGCAGCCCGGGAATAGACAAAGCAGGGCGTACCAAATTGCTCGGCAATTTGGCTCAGCGGCACGTCTTCAGCCATCAGCTGATTATTGTCAAAGTGAAAATTTTTCATAGCCGTTTGGGGAGCTATAGGCTGAATTGGGCAGAGGGGGGTGGGACCAGGGGTCCTTTTTGCCCACATCCTGACAGCATGCACAGACTGATTAACAGTAGTGGCAGCAGTTTTTTCATAGCCAGACAGGTCCCGTATTGTGAAATTAATAATATAAATGAAGCGGCGATTATACTGATTTATTCAGCTGGCAACCAATCTGATAATGCTAAATAGCCATTGTCTGCTGCGGAAAGGCCGATATACTAGTCAGCCACTAAAATGCTAAGGCCTGCCAGGTTGTATAAAAAATGAATGAACTTGATTTCAATACCCGTTATGAAGAGACTCTTCTGGCCATTGAAGATGCAATTGAGGAAAGCGGGGAAGACCTCGATTTTGAATCAGTTAACGATATTCTGACTCTCACCTGCAGTAATAATTCTTTAATCATCATCACCAAACAGTCTGCCACCAGCCAATTGTGGCTTGCGGCTAAATCCGGTGGTTTCCATTTTGATCAACACGAAGATGGCTGGGTATGTGATTCTGACGGACAAACCCTGTCAGACAAGCTCGCTCATATATGCCAGGAACAGGGTGGGGTAAGTATCCAATTCCCATGAACAACGTTCTCGTCCACGCGCATATTTTTAAAAATGCAGGCACAACTTTTGATTTCAGCCTCAGCAATCATTTTGGCGACAGCTTCGTGGATCATCGTAACGATGCGGCTTTTCTCCAGGGAAAAAATGAATTCCTGCTGAAATACCTGAGCGAAAATCCTGCTGTGCAGGCGCTATCTTCTCATTCGTTGCATTTTCGAATTACATCGGATGAAAATATCCGCACCTTCCCTGTGTATTTTTTGCGCCATCCCCTGGCAAGGGTATGGTCAGTGTATAACTTTGAAAGAAGGCAAACTGATGCTGATACTGAAGGGGCGCGCAGGGCAAAGGAGCTTGATCTGAATGCCTATGTTGACTGGTATATGGAAGAAAGCTCGCCAGCAACCATCAGAAATATTCATACCATTTTTCTTTCCGGAGACGGCCCTTCACCTCATGCCATGGAAGAAAAGTTTTCACTGGCCTGCAACACGCTGGAAAATTCTGAAACATCTATTGCTGTTGTTGAACGCTATGATGAATCCATGTTGATGCTGGAAAACTCCTTGAGTGAATTTTTCCCCGGTCTGGATTTATCCTACATGAAAAAAAATGTCAGCCCGGAAAGTCAGCCACTGGGACCTGAAGAATCGGCCAATGCATTATTGGATAAACTTGATAATGATGTTGCAAAAAAACTGCTGGAGTCCAATGCGTTTGATATTCAATTGTATGAAAGGGCTAACCGTAAACTGGATAGCTGTCTTGGAAATATTCCAGAGCTGGAACAAAGGAAGCGGGATTTAATGAATCGCTGCAGCCTGCTACAGGGTTAAGTTCAGGGTTAAACTTTATTTTCCTGTAGCGCCTGCTCCAAATTCAGATGCCTGCTTTAATTAACCAGCAGTGTGCATGTGAACATCTTGCTGAGGATAAGGAATACTGATTCCCGCTTCATCAAGGCTGTTTTTAATATTTTCAGTCAAGTCCCAGCGTGCTGCCCAGTAATCTGCAGAATTCACCCAGGGCCTAACGACCAGATTAACACTGCTGTCAGCCAGTTCGGCTACTGCTACTACAGGGGCCGGGTCAGTCAGAACGCGTGAGTCCTTGCCAATAACATCCAGAATAATTTCTTTGGCTTTGCCCATATTGTCGTCGTAACTGATGCCGATCATCAGATCTATTCGGCGTGTTGGTAATGCGCTGGCATTAACAATAGTGCTGCCAAAAACGCCGGAATTCGGCATAATGATGCGCTGGTTGTCACCGGTGTGTAACAGGGTGCAGAAAAGACCAATCTCATCTACAACACCACTGGTGCCATTGGCGGTAATAAAGTCGCCAATTTTAAATGGCTTGAACAGGATGATCATTACACCAGAGGCAAAATTTGACAAAGAATCTTTCAGTGCCAAACCAACGGCAAGGCCGGCAGCGCCAAGAACTGCAAGCAGGGAGGTGACATTCACGCCGAGTTGATCGACAGCTGCCAGAACCACGGCGACAAATAGGACGGCGTATAAAATGCCACCTATAAATTTAACCAGCATTTCGTCCAGGTTGGACTTGCGCATTAATTCTTTAACCATATTGGCAATAGCGCGTGCAATTTTTTTCCCGATCAGAAAAATTGCCAGGGCTATTATTATTTTTATCCCCCAGGGGATGATAAGGGCGAAGATCATTTCAGCATTAAATTCCATATAGAGTCCCTTAGTTTTGTTTGTTCAAAAAATTATTGCAGTAAATCTTTTGCATTTTTAATAGCGGCCCTGACCTGTTCAGGGGCAGTACCACCAACATGGTTTCGCGCATTCAGTGATCCTTCAAGACTCAACACGTCAAAAATATCTTCTTCAATATCCTTTGAAAAATCCTGTAATTCTGCCAGCGTCATTTCTGCCAGATCTTTACTCTCTTGCACACCAAATGCGACGGTTTTACCAACCACCTCATGGGCGTCCCTGAATGCCATGCCTTTTCTAACCAGGTAGTCTGCCAGATCAGTGGCAGTAGAAAATCCCTGCAGGGTGGCCTTGCGCATATTGTCTTTATTCGCCCTGATCGCAGGAATCATGTCGGCAAAGGCCTTGAGGCAGTCGCTGATGGTATCCAGCGTATCAAAAAGCGGTTCCTTGTCTTCCTGATTATCCTTGTTATAAGCAAGTGGCTGAGATTTCATTAGTGTCAACAGCGCGACCAGATGCCCATAAACGCGACCGGATTTACCACGTACCAGTTCAGGCACATCAGGATTTTTCTTTTGCGGCATTATCGATGAGCCAGTACAAAATCGGTCAGGAAGCTCGATAAAATTAAATTGTGCCGAAGTCCAGATCACCAATTCCTCGGACATCCTGGACATGTGGGTCATCAGCAAACTGGCCGCTGCACAAAATTCAATAGCGAAATCTCGATCGCTGACGGCGTCCAGAGAGTTTGCCGCTGGTCTGTCAAAACCCAACAGCTCAGCTGTCAGGTGCCTGTCTATAGGAAAAGAGGTACCAGCTAATGCTGCCGCACCCAGAGGAGAGACGTTTACTCTCTTTCTGCAATCCTGCATACGTTCAAAATCACGTTGCAGCATCTCGAACCAGGCCAGCAAATGATGAGCAAAACTCACCGGTTGCGCTGTTTGCAGGTGTGTAAAACCAGGCATAATTGTTTCCACTTCATTTTCTGCCAGGCTAACAATACCTTTTTGCACTTGTCTGATTGAAAGGCACACAGAATCTATTGCTTCACGCAGGTACAACCTTATATCAGTAGCTACCTGGTCATTTCTCGATCTGCCGGTATGCAGCTTTTTACCCACATCGCCTATCTTTCTGGTCAGCGCCGACTCAATATTCATGTGAACATCTTCCAGGCTCACCGACCATTCAAAGATGCCTGCTTCTATCTCGTCCCTGATATCTTCCAGGCCTTTGATAATTAACGCGCCTTCTTCCTGAGTCAGAATATCTTGTCTGGCAAGCATGGTGGCATGGGCAATAGAGCCCGCAATGTCGACCCGGTATAGGCGTTTGTCAAAATTCACAGACGCGGTGAACCTTTCCACAAATTCATCTGTGGGTTCAGAAAATCGTCCGCCCCAGGGCTTGTCTGTATTTTGATCCTGGCTCATGTGTCAGTTGTTTTCCGTTCTTGTAATATCGTGAGGGAGAGAATAAGCGCGTGATTATAGCAACCGCGGCCATGGTTGGGGTAGCTTCACCTTTGATTAAGCGTAAAATAGAAAATTCGACTCTTCAACGCAGTATAAGCGAAACAGTATGAGCAAAGACCTTATTCGAATAGCTACCCGTGAAAGCCCTTTGGCCATGTGGCAGGCTGAATATGTGAGCCAGGCATTGCAGGATTGCTATCCCGGGCTAAAAATTGAGTTATTACCGATGACCACCAGGGGAGACCAGATTCTGGATGCGCCACTGTCAAAAGTGGGCGGCAAGGGTCTGTTCATGAAAGAGCTGGAAGTCGCGATTCTGGAGGGCAGAGCAGATATTGCAGTGCATTCCATGAAAGACGTCCCCATGTTTTTTCCGGAAGGACTGGCCCTGGCCGTTATCTGTGAGCGTGAAGATTACCGGGATGCTTTTGTCTCCAATAATTATTCTGACTTTCTTGCCCTGCCCGAGGGTGCCGTTGTTGGCAGTTCCAGTTTGCGCAGGCAATGCCAGCTCAAGGCTTTACGCGCAGATATTCAAATCAAGGATTTACGTGGCAATGTAAATACACGCCTGCGCAAGCTGGATGACGGTGAATACGATGCCATCATTCTGGCGGCGGCAGGACTCAAGCGCCTGGGAATGTCTGAAAGAATTGCCGGCTATCTTGATACACAAACCTGTTTGCCTGCCGGTGGACAAGGCGCAGTAGGTATTGAGTGCAGGGATGATGATTATGAAACCATGCAATTACTAATGCCCCTGGGACATCGTGAAACGACCCTTTGTGTCAGTGCTGAAAGAGCCATGAACACCCGGCTCAATGGTGGCTGTCAGGTTCCCATCGCCTGTCTGGCTGAATTAAGCGGTGAGGGAGAAAATGAAACACTGCTGATAAAAGGCCTGGTTGGCGAAGTGGATGGATCGCGTTTATTACAAAGTGAAAGCACTGGTCCTTCATCAGAAGGTGATGAGCTGGGAGAAGCGGTTGCAGAAGATTTGCTTGCTCAGGGTGCCGCTGAAATTCTGGCCCAGCTTTAGGATTTCTGAATTTTAATTCAACAATTTATGCCTGCTCCATATCGTAAATTTCAGTTAACTATTTTTAAACAGGAAAAATAATTTCTCATGCTTGAAGGCAAATCCATCTGGATTACCAGGCCTGAAGGCCAGGCTGAAAAACTCAAGCTTGTCCTTGAAGAAAATGGCGCCCAGGCAAGATTGCTACCCATGCTTGCAATTGAGCCTGTTGCCAGTGACGCAAAGATTAAAGCCCTGGTGCTGAATCTTGATAAATATGACCTGTTGTTTTTTATCAGTACCAATGCCGCCACTCTGGGTATGGATCTGATTCATAACTACTGGCCGCAATTTCCAGATCAGCTGGAAATTTATGCGGTAGGACCAACGACAGCGCAAGTTATAGAAAGCTATGATTTAAAGGCAGAGTTTCCTGTAGAGCGCATGAGCAGTGAAGCGCTGTTGGCCCTTGATTCTCTATCTGATGTGGCTGGGAAAAAGGCGCTGATAGTAAGAGGTGTTGGTGGACGCGAATTGCTGGCAACAGCCTTAAAGGAAAAGGGTGTCGCTGTTGATTATCTGGAACTCTATCAACGTACCTGTCCTGTATTTACCCCTGGAGAGCTTGCGCAATTATATACTGATGACACTCCAGCAGGGGTGGTAGTAAGCAGTACTGAAGCCCTGGAGAATTTTTCAGCCTTGCTTGCCCGTGACAACATTGCCCTGGATTGTGTGCCATTGTTTGTTTCATCAGATCGAATTGCAGAAAATGCTGCCGCGGCTGGTTTTCAGCAAACTATTACCATGTCAGGAGCTGACGATAGGGCTATAATCGACAGTCTAAAAACGTTTTTTAATTCTGCCCCACATCGAGAAAATGATGTCTGAATCAAGTGACAAGCCTGGAATTGCAAATGAGAAGGTTGCTGATAAGGGCGCTATGAAAGACAAAAAAAATTCTTCCTCCTCAAGTGTACGTAGCACTGTCTCAGATATTTTCAAACTGTTGTTCTACTTCATCCTTCTTGCTGGTATTGCAGGGATGGGTTATCAGGTATACGAACAGGATAGGGCTGTGAGGGTACTGTTTGAACAGCAAAATAATTTCAACACACAGCGTAATGATGCCGGCGCAGAAATTACCCGGTTGCAATCAACTGTGCAGACACTGACAAATGCAATGGCTGATCTGGAAAACCGGATTGTTGTGGCAAGGCAGCAAACTTCTGCGCAGATTCAGACACAGGTTGAGGAATTGGCAGAACAGCAAAAAGCTGAAATTGATCGGCTGCAAAATGAGCTGGTCAGCACTCGCTTAAGAATCTCATCAAGCAATCCCGGCGCCAGCCAGCAATGGTTACTTGCAGAGGCCGTATCACTTCTCAGACTTGCCCAGCAACAATTAATTCTGGCGCGTAGCGTGAGAACGGCGCAGGCACTTTTCATAGCAGCCGATGATGTTCTCAAACAGATTGATGATCCCGCAATTTTTTCAGTCCGTGAAATTCTTGCTGGTGAGTTGGCGACGATACGTGCAGTTCCGGAAGTTGATAGTCAGGATATTTACCTGCAATTAGGCGCCCTATCCAATCAGCTTGCAGGTCTTCAAGTCAGCAATGACCTTGCAGCACAATTGAGTGATGGTGATCGTGTGGCGATTTTTAATGACACTGGAAGTGCAGAAACGGGTTTGCTGTCAGGGTTTTTCACCAGTATGAAAAACCTGCTCAACAGATTTCTGGTAGTGCGCAGACGAGACGAGCCGATTCAGGCACTGATGACTCCAGGTCAGGAAGCTGCCCTGTTACAAACTGTGTGCTTACAAATTGAGCAGGGTAGAACTGCCCTGTTAAAACAAGAGCAGGAAATATATTCAGGCAGTCTTGCCCAGGCCCGCAGTACCATTAATCAATATCTTGACGGTGAATCTGCACTAAAAGCCCGTATCCTGTCTACGCTTGATGAACTGGTTAGCAGACGTATTGTTACGGAGTCACCGTCTCTGGTACGCACCCGTCGGGCACTTGAACAGATTCTATTAAGCACTGAGCAACAAACATCAGAGGCAACGAGCCCACAATGATAAGAGGTTTTATTTATAGTCTTGTTGCGCTTGGACTTGGTGCCTGGCTTTTTACACTTGCAGGTGATGATCCGGGCTATGTGCTGATTTCTTTTGGTACCTGGTCAATAGAAAGTACTTTTGTTGCATTGATTCTGTTTCTCCTGGTATTACTTGTTCTTATTTATGGGGTGTACAAGCTTATTGGCCTTCTTAATCCTCTTGGTCTATTGCGCGGTAATTCCTGGTTAGGTGCATCAAGGCGGAAAAGCCAGGCCACAGCTGCCAGTGAAGAAGGCTTGCGCCTGTTGTTGCTTGGCCACTGGCAGGATGCCTATAAGTTGTTGGTGGAAAACGCCGGCAAGGTGGAAAACCCCGTGTTTAATTATCTGGCCGCCAGTCTGGCTGCCTGGCAGCGAGGAGATGATGCTTCATGGAATTATTGCCTGGAGCAGGCCAGCCGCAAAGCGCGTAAGCCAAATCCGGGGATAAAAACGCTGAAAGCCCTGCTTGAATATCGTTCCGGAAAAATTGAACAGAGTCTGGCGATATTGATTGCTCTGGATAAAGAGGCGCCCGGCAGTCCCTATGTCTTGAACCTGATAAAAAGCAGTTACCTGTCATTACAGGATTGGGAAAAACTTGGAGACTTACTACCGGTGCTGGAAAAGCACAAAGTGGTGAACCCCGATGAGCTTCTGCAGCTGTCTGCGAAAATTTCCGTACAAGGTCTTGCTCAGGTCTCGGCGCAAACTGGCGGTATCAGCGCACTAAACCGACTATGGGACGCCATTGATAAAAAAGTCAGGTGTACAGAAGAAATCACTCTGATTTATATGGCCAAGTTGATGGAGTTCTCACAGCATGAAGAAGCAGTATCTGTCGCCACAAGTTTTCTGAAGAAACAATGGAGTGACGAGGTGGTGCTCAAGTCAGGATTTATTGATACTCATGAACCTGGTCGCTTACTGGTACAACTGGAAAACATGTTGAAGGCAAGACCTAATAATTGCACCCTCATGCTGAGTCTGGGCCGGGTAAGCTTACGCAATAAATTATGGGGAAAAGCCCGTGAGTATTTTGAAAGCTGTCTCAAGTTTTCACAAAGCACATCACTTTCTGCTGAAGCCAATGCTGAACTGGCACGCTTACTCGATCATCTGGGAGAACACGCCCAGAGCGCATCACTATACGGAAAGGCTATGGCGCAACTGGATCATAAATTGCCAGATTTACCGATGCCTTGAAAAAAATAAAAGTGGAAAGTAAGTAGGAGCGGTTTCAAGCGCGAAGATGCGAGCCCTTTTCCTTCGGGACTGAAGTCCCTCCTACAAAGTTTGGCTGCCCTTTGCAGGAGGGGTTTAGGTAGGCCGAAAGAGGGAGTCGATGTCCGGCAGGAACGATAAAGGATGAAAGAAAAAGGATAAAAGTGGAAAGTAAGTAGGAGCGGTTTCAAGCGCGAAGATGCGAGCCCTTTTCCTTCGGGACTGAAGTCCCTCCTACAAAGTTTGGCTGCCCTTTGCAGGAGGGGTTTAGGTAGGCCGAAAG
>JABIPQ010000021.1 GCA_018698975.1 Gammaproteobacteria bacterium | reverse complement strand
TATCAGGTCCGGTATTCGGCATTGATAGTGACGTAGTCATGGCTTAAATCACTGGTCCAGACAGTTTCAGTTTTTTCACCTCGCCCAAGAATAATACGAATGGTGATTTCTGCCTGATCCATAACCCTTTGGCCATCAGCTTCATTGTAAGTGGGTGAAACGGCCCCATTCTCGACAATGCAGACATCACCAAGAAATATCGACACTTTATCGATCACCAGATCATTGATCCCGGCGCGACCCACTGCTGCCAATATCCTGCCCCAATTAGGGTCTGATGCAAACAGCGCTGTTTTTACCAATGGCGATTCAGCGACTGTATAAGCCAGCCCCAGACATTCTTCCTGACTGGCACCCTGTTCGACCTGGATGGTGACAAACTTGCTGGCACCTTCAGCATCTCTGACCAGTCCTTGAGCCAAAGAAACAAAAACGCTATTGAGAGCTTCCATAAACTCTTTATTATTCTCGTCTACCTGAACCTCGCTCTTACCAGAGGCTACCAGCATGCAACAGTCATTCGTAGAAGTGTCACTATCCACGGTGATTCGGTTAAAGGAAACATTGACAGCTCGTTTCACCATTTTTTGAAGATTGGCTTTTTCTATATCTGCATCAGTGAAAATAAAGCCCAGCATGGTCGCCATATTGGGCTTAATCATTCCGGCACCTTTTGCAATACCGGTGATTGTTATGGTTTTACCCGCAATCTCCACCTGCAGTGAAGTCGCCTTGGGCCTGGTGTCAGTTGTCATGATACCTTTGGCACATTCAAGCCAGTTGTCATCCTGCAGGTTTTTCAAAGCTTCAGGGAGTACGTCTACAATTTTTTCTACAGGTAGCTGTTCACCAATAACTCCAGTAGAAAATGGCAATATAGTACTGACAGGTAATTCTTTGAGTTCGGCAATTTCAAGACAAACTTTTCGGGCATTTTCAATGCCGGCCTGGCCGGTTCCAGCATTGGCATTTCCGGTATTAATGACAAAATACCGTGAATTGATACTGGCAAGATGTTGTTTACACAAGGTGACTGGAGCAGCACAAAATGCATTGCTGGTGAAAACGCCAGCCACATTTGCCGACTCTCCCAGGGAAAACACAACACAATCCAAACGTCCTGGCTTTTTTATACCAGCTGACACTACAGACATGGTGATGCCGGGAACCGGGTGAAGAATTCCTGTGTCACCACTGCCTACTGCCATGAATATTTCCTCACCCTTTTAATTTTCAGCATTCTTTTCTTTCGGGACTGAAGTCCCTCCTACATGGATTAGCTACTCTTTGTAGGAGCGGTTTCAACCGCGAAGAATCAGTACCTAAGCTTCGGGACTGAAGTCCCTCCTACAAACTTTTAACTAAGTTTTCCGTGGCACTGTTTATATTTTTTGCCTGAACCACAGGGGCAAAGCTCATTACGCCCTACTTTCTGCCCTTGCCGGGTATAGGGAGTTTGCGGCTCTACCGATTCTCCCTGTGCGTCCTGCTGCCCTTGTTCTCCCTGAGCAGGCTCAGGATTCATGGCACTGGCTGACCTGTGTACCTGCCTGGTTTGTGCCTGTTGTTGTTCCTGCAAGCGCTTCTGTTCAATAGCATCAGCGGATTCATCCTGTTTGATCTGAACCAGACTGATAAACTTGACTACCTCATGTTGAAGGTTATTCAGTAATTCCTCAAACAGGGCAAAGGCTTCCCGCTTGTATTCCTGTTTCGGATTTTTGCCACCGTAACCGCGCAAGCCAATACCTTGTCTTAAACTGTCCATCTGTCCCAGATGCTCTTTCCATAGAGTATCCAATATTTGCAAAGTGATCTGCTTTTCAAAGACGCGCATGTTGTCGCCTACCTGGGCACACTTGTCGTCATATGATTTAACTACGCCATCCAGGATACGAGAACGCAGAGTTTCTTCAAAGAGTGAGTCATCTTCATCCAGCCACTTCTGGACCGTCATCTTGACACCAAACTCGCCTTCCAATGACTGTTCCAAACCAGCGATATCCCATTGTTCTTCCAGACTCTGCGGCGGAATATACAAGCTGATATGATCATTCACCACGTCTTCTCGCATTGTGGCAATGACATCGCTGATGTCATCAGCTTCCATTAATTCATTACGACGCTGATAAACTATCTGACGCTGATCATTGGCAACATCATCGTATTCGAGCAGCTGTTTGCGGATATCAAAATTGCGTCCTTCCACTTTACGCTGCGCCTTCTCAATGGAGTTGGTTACCATTTTGTGTTCAATAGCCTCCCCTTCTCCCATACCCAAACGACGCATCAGGTTACCCACCTTGTCGGAAGCAAATATCCTCATCAGGCTATCTTCCAGTGACAGATAAAAACGGGAATACCCTGGGTCTCCCTGTCTACCAGCACGTCCACGCAATTGATTATCAATTCGACGCGACTCATGACGCTCTGTGCCAATGATGTGCAATCCACCAGCATCAATTACCTTGTCGTGGCGCTTTTGCCAATCAGACTTAATTTTCTCAACCTGTTCAGGGCTTGCATCACCCAGGGCAGCAATCTCCGATTCCCAGCGTCCGCCAAGCACAATGTCAGTACCTCGACCTGCCATATTGGTTGCTATAGTTACTGTACCGGGGCGCCCTGCTTCGGCAATGATTTCCGCCTCTTTTTCATGGTATTTGGCATTTAGCACATTGTGTTGAATTTTTTCCTTATTCAGGAATTTGGACAGGATTTCACTTGTTTCGATACTTGCGGTACCCACTAAGACAGGCGCACCTTTATCGCGGAATTCCTTGATATCCTCAACAATAGCCTTGTGTTTTTCCTGGGTTGTCAGATAAATATAGTCATTGTCATCAATACGCACCATGGGCTTGTTGGTGGGTATCACGACGACATCCAGGCCATAGATTTGATGGAATTCGAATGCTTCAGTATCTGCAGTACCAGTCATTCCTGAAAGTTTTTCATACAGACGGAAGAAGTTCTGGAATGTTGTAGAGGCCAGGGTCTGGCTTTCATTCTGGATAGGCACACCTTCTTTTGCCTCAATGGCCTGATGCAAACCTTCAGATAAACGCCTTCCCGGCATAGTACGACCAGTATGCTCATCGATAAGGACAACCTGGTTATCCTGGATGATGTATTCAACTTCTTTGTTAAACAGATAG
>JABIPQ010000020.1 GCA_018698975.1 Gammaproteobacteria bacterium | reverse complement strand
AGACAGAGATATTCAATTTTATTGAGATGTTCTACAATCCAATTAAACGACATAGTCACACTGGAGGCGTTTCTCCAGTGAAATTTGAAGAAGACTATTTCTCCAAGCTAGAAAGTGTCTAGCAAAGGCTGGGAAGTCCAATGAGCTCGAATCGACTTTCTTCACAGGGAAAAATACAGGGTAAAAATATAGTGATTAGTCCGGTGCAAAACTCATATCCTGACCTGCTGTGAAATACCCGGAAACAGGCTGTAGTTTTCAATAGCTCGAATATCAGCCGCAAGAGAGCCATTCCAGGCCCTGGAGCATCAGTATAGAGCGGGATATGTGGCTTTCAAGCCATGAGTGAGTCCCCATTATCCTCTTCCAGACATGCCCCTGAATACCAGCCCTAATCCCTGCTATCCGCCTGTTCTTTGGCCCAAAAATCTAGTATCATGCCGCACCATTTTTACCCAAACAGACAATTAACCCAAGAGCAGCACAATGAATGATTTATCAAAATATAGAAACATAGGTATTTTTGCCCACGTAGATGCAGGTAAAACCACCACTACAGAGCGTATCCTTAAGCTGACCGGCAAAATCCATAAAACGGGTGAAGTTCATGACGGTGCTGCAACAACTGATTTCATGGCTCAGGAGCAGGAACGTGGTATTACTATCCAGTCTGCTGCTACCACCTGTTTCTGGAAAGATCACCGTTTAAACATCATTGATACCCCGGGTCACGTGGATTTCACGGTTGAAGTGTATCGTTCACTGAAAGTGCTCGATGGCGGTGTTGGTGTATTTTGTGGTTCTGGTGGTGTTGAACCACAGTCAGAAACCAACTGGCGTTATGCCAATGAATCAGAAGTCGCCCGTGTCATCTTTGTCAATAAACTTGACCGTGTCGGTGCCGATTTTCTTAAGGTTGTAGGGCAGGTTGAGAAAGTCCTGGGTGCAAACCCACTGGTTATGGTGCTGCCTATAGGTCGTGAAGATGACTTTATCGGTATTGTTGACCTGCTAACGCGTAAATCTCATGTATGGCCTGATCCAGGTAATCCTGAAAAATTCGAAATCGGTGAAGTACCAGAAGACATGGTTGACCTGGTTGAAGAATGGCGTGAAAAACTCATTGAAGGCGCTGTTGAACAAGATGATGACGTGATGGAAGCCTATCTGGATGGTGTTGAGCCTTCCATTGACGATCTTAAGCGCTGCATCCGTAAAGGTACTATCGCGCTGGATTTCTTCCCCACTTATTGCGGTTCTGCATTTAAAGATAAAGGCATCCAATTGGTTCTGGATGCGGTTGTTGATTACTTGCCATCCCCAACGGAGGTTGAACCTCAGGATTTAACAGATGAAGAAGGTGAGCCTAATGGTAAATTTGCCCTGGTTGATGTGAATGAGCCTTTGCGGGCTCTGGCATTTAAAATCATGGATGACCGTTTTGGTGCACTGACCTTTACCCGCATATATTCTGGCGTGTTGAATAAAGGCGATACCATTTTAAATTCTTTCACAGGTAAAACCGAGCGTATTGGACGCATGGTTGAAATGCATGCTGATGATCGCAACGAGATAGATACCGCTCAGGCAGGTGACATTATTGCCATCGTAGGTATGAAAAATGTACAGACCGGGCATACCTTATGTGACCCGAAACATCCTTGTACGCTGGAAGCGATGATATTCCCTGAACCTGTTATCTCTATTGCTGTGGCACCAAAAGACAAAAGCAGTGTTGAAAAGATGAGTATTGCCATCGGTAAAATGGTGGCAGAAGATCCTTCTTTTCGCGTTGAGACAGACGAGGATTCAGGTGAAACTATTCTTAAAGGAATGGGTGAGCTTCATCTTGATATTAAAGTCGATATTTTGAAGCGTACCTATGGTGTTGAATTGGACGTAGGTGCACCTCAGGTGGCTTACCGCGAAACCATTACCCAGGAAATTGATGACTCCTACACCCACAAGAAGCAATCCGGTGGTTCTGGACAATTCGGCAAGATCGATTATCGTATCAAGCCGGGTGAGCCAGGTACTGGTTATGTGTTTTCCTCATCAGTTGTCGGCGGTAACGTACCCAAGGAGTTCTTCCCAGCCATCGAGAAAGGCTTTGCTGGCATGATGGAAGAAGGCCCGGTAGCAGGCTTCCCGGTTCTTGATGTTGAAATCGAGCTCTATGATGGTGGTTTCCACTCAGTGGATTCATCAGCAGTAGCATTTGAGTTGGCAGCCAGAGGCGCTTATCGTCAATCCATGTCTAAAGCTGGCCCGCAGTTAATTGAGCCAATCATGAAAGTTGATGTATTCACCCCGGAAGATCACGTAGGTGATGTTATTGGCGATCTTAACCGCCGTCGCGGCATGATTAAAGATCAGGATCCAAGCTCAATAGGTGTGCGTATTAAAGCAGATGTGCCGCTTTCAGAAATGTTTGGTTACATTGGCAGCTTGCGTACCATGACTTCTGGTCGTGGTCAGTTCTCGATGGAATTTGCCCATTACCTGCCTTGCCCTAACTCGGTTTCTGAAGAAGTTGTTGCAGCCGAACTGGAAAGAAAGGCAGCTAAAGCCAAGAAGTAAAAATAGCTATAATTTAACAGCCTCGATAATGCTCAGTAATGAATGTTATCGGGGCTTTTTTATAAATGAAATAAATGGGGGTCAGAACAGGTTTATCTTCATCCTGTAAAGCCGCACCATGGCTGTCATCAATGAGGCAGGGTAGTCTTTCTGCTCATTCACCTTATGATGGATCGGGTTTCGACCCCTGTAATTTCTTTTGAATACTTGCCGTAATCTGCGGGTTTGTCACCACTTCATAGAATTTTAGATCAATGGTGTGAGGATGAATGCCGTCATCCTTCCACAGTCCTACCTGTCCTTCACGAATCACCAGATTACGCTTTTTGCCTTCGGTATCGGGGTATTCGCCAAAATAAAAGACGGCGGTTTTGCCTTCTACCTGGCCAGTCAGGCGGGTCATTTCAATTTCGTTCTTGAGTTTTTCAAAGCCGACGTTATCCAGCAAGATGCCATTCACATTATAACGAATCTGCTCTTGCCCTTTTTCGCCTTTGGCCTTGTCATCGTCATCGAAACCAAACACTTCCACATTGAAAGGGTGATCCTTGATTGCGGCACGAAGCTTCCATGAGCAGGATGACATTCGATCTGCATCACCAATAGCAGAAGAAATCATGATGGGCTGATCAACGTCATAAAGGAAGCGAGGTGCATAATCGCCATAACAGATGCCAATACCCAATTCGAGTGGAGGTAGCCCCATCTGTTTTGAATATTTGTTATTGGCGTATACCACTGACAACATTGCTTTTGCCATACCACAGGCATGGGCTACTGAATGCCAATGCTGAGGATCGTGCTCGTGTTCAAGAAAACTCAGTATTACCGCATCGCCTTCAATAAAGACCTTATTGGCCCCATAGGTTTCCAGTACTTCGTTAATGGGGCTGAAAAAGCGCAAGCTGAAATAGGATGCCGGATTGAGGTTCTTTTTTTCCAGTTCATCGGTGACAGTAGTGGAGCCACGGACATCGGCTTTCAGGATGGAGTGATGCACAATGCGATTTTCATCATCGCTGATTTCTTTGGTCATCGGCAGTTCAAAAAGTGTCCCTGCCTGACTGGATAATCTGATCTTGTCATCATCCGACAAGATGCTGATACGGTTAAATACGCGGTGGGCGAAGCGATAATATTTCAGGTGAAGACGATATTGAGACAAGACAGACAGGAAGCGGATTAGGATATCCGATGTATTCTTGTCCAGTTCATTTTTTACATCTTTCACCGCCTGTTTCATGGCTTTCACTTCAGCAGGAGAGAACTGATATTCCCTGTTGAGTCTTTTCTGGAAATCATTGAATTTAAGCTCGCCACCCAGATAGCGGCTGAGCATTAGCGGGTTCATGATCTGCGCCAGCTGCCTGGACCACATTTTTCGAGTATGAATTGATGCGGTCAACTGAATCAGCAATTGTTTTTTCTGCAGAATTTTTTCAAGGCTCTGAAGAATTTTATTCAGTCGCTTGATATGTCCCTTGAATTTCCAGCCGGCTTTAAAGCCATGTTCTTTTTTGACATTTTTCAAAGCTTCGGCAAGTTTTTGTTCATTGAAAAGATGCTCAAAGTTGGCCGGATAATCCATCCATGAAAAACCTTCTGAAATGATATTCTTCATATCGGTTGAAGGACCAAGAAATTGCTTTAAGGCAGACAGCCCTCCCAGGTCATCATAAATTTCCATTTGGTCTTCAGGTTTCCTATCGTCCAAAAGAGGTAGAAAGTCGAGCTCGGGTAAAAGATCACGAAACAATGACTCTACCTGGGCATTTAAACCTGGAAACTCGGATTCATCGCTGTTCTTATTCCACAGCAGGTATTTCTCAATGAGGAAATCAGCATAATCAAGGTTGACGCTCAGTAACATCGGATTGAAAAGCAGTTTCATAAAAGTCTGATTCTCACTACCCAGATATTGTCTTCTGAGAGCCTGCATATCCTTTGCTTCAAACTGTTTCAACATGACAAAGAAATGCCGGTTAATGGCATAGAGAATGGTGTTGTAATTCTTTTGTAACCAGAACAGGTGGTCCTGAATGCTCAGCGCTTTACCAGATCCGCTGGCGCGTAATTCAGATAATTTGTTACGGTGGTTTTTGATATTTTGATCAAGAGCACCTTGTGTACTCTCCAGCATAAACCGGTAAACAGCAAACTGCAGAAAGTGGACTTTATCTATACTCAGATCGGTTTTAACCCGATTGATGAGCACAGTCATCATGTCTACATAACTGTCGCGAAATGAATCTTTTTCCTTATCATGTTTCAGGCGTTGCGGTTTTTGCGACGTTTCCACCGCGACGAAGTCTGCCAGAAGCTTATTAAAATCAGCACAAAATCTGGGGCTTAGTTTGACGTCGATATGATAATTATCCACACCGCGCGGCAGATCCGAAATGTTGAGTAGTATCGGGTCCGGTGTGCTTAATCCAGTGAGCAAGTCTTCAAACATAAACTCTTGTTCCCATTAGCATTTCCATGAGCAAGTCTGGTATGTATACCGATTGTCACATAAGTTCATTAATAAATCCTGATTTTACAAAGACATGGTTTACCTGGCGAAGGCCTAATATACTCTTGTCCAGACACCATAATAAAGGAACTGGAAATGATAAATCGTCAAATCATTTGTTTAATGTCATTGGTTTTGTATGTTGTGTTAACTACTTCGCAATTTGCCTCTGCCCAGCCTGCCAACTCCTACCATATTGAGCCTGATTGGGCCTCTTTGCCCGAGGGCGGTTGGGATGGGTCTACCTCCTGGGTAGCAGCGGATGGCAAGGGTAATATTCTCGTTATGGTACGCAGTGCCCCTTATTTTCGCCTCTATACTCGTAATGGTGACTTTATTAAATCCTGGGGAGAAATTCCTGAAATGAGAAATGCCCATAGTGTGACTTTTGATGAGCAGGGAAATATCTGGGCCACCGATGCGGCCAGGCATGTGGTGTATAAAATAGATCAGAATGAAACACTGTTGATGACCCTTGGTACAACAGATGAAGCTGGCGATAACTCTGCACAAACCTTGTTTAATCAGGCCAACCACGTGTTTGTGGCTGATGATGGGGATATCTATGTGTCTGACGGCTATCAGAACTCAAGGGTGATCCAGTTCAATGGCGCCGGTGAGTTTGTACGTATTATTGGTGGTGAACAGGGCTCAGAAGACGGCCAACTGGACGTCCCACACGGTGTAGCTCTGGATTCCCGCGGCAGAATACTGGTCAACGACAGCGGCAATCAACGTGTTGCAGTATTTGACTCTTCAGGACAATTTGTTGAGGCATGGCCTTTCCCCTCAAGGGGCGGCATCGTCATCATGGAGGACGATATTGTTTATATCAGTGATGTGAATGCCGGTGCGATTAATATTGTTAAAGACGGTGTGCTGCTCGACACCATCAAAGTAGATGCCAGACCTCACGGCTTGGCTGTGGATACCGACGGTTCTGTGTATGTGTCTGATGCCCGTGGCCGTCTGGTAATTAAAATTACAAAAACAGAAAACTAGTGTTTAACTTTTTTACAGTGTTTAATTCGTGGTTACCGATCGCGGTACTTTTTCCTGTAAATACCAGTCACCCGCTTTTCTGAGATTTTCTTCACCAAATTCCCTGAGCGTAAAATCCAGCACCAGGTCAAGGACGATTTCGTGAAAGCGGGCGATTTGCGGAACTGCAGGACAGCCTCTGGTTTTATCGACCACAAAATGCCCCTGGATATGTTGTACGTCTGTGCCAAGGTTGGCATCGAGAAAGTGCTTAAAAAAAACCTCGTTATCCCAGTTCACAGGATTCGGCAGAGTATTGATATAGTGATTGTGGGCTCTTGCCAGATTGTCCAGTTGCCCGTTAGACACTGAAGCAAACAGGACGAGTTTTTCAGCTACATCCACAGCATCAAGAGTGCTCCCTGCAGTAGCGGCAATGTTGATGTCACTAAAATGATTGAAAGCATTGCGAATCGTGGCAGTAAATCCTTTGGTCAGGTTTTCTGCCGGATTGGTGCATTCCTGAGCGGCAGGCGTTCTTTTGTAATTCCAGATTTTTTCAGTAATTGCCAGAGCGGTGCTCACCTCATTGTTTGTTTTCCCCCGGTCCTCCCTGCATTGCTGTGCCCAGCTCCTGATTTGTTCGGCAATAGTATTTTTAAGCTGACTAAACAGTTCTTCTTCCACCTGCTGGATGACGATTGGCAGGCTGAGTAAAATATTTTTATCCTGGTGTTGTAAATCAAATTCATTACTGCGCGCAGGAGTGGCATTTCGCATGTAAAGGAGCAGATCAGGCATCAAAAAATGCCGGTAGAGGCTGTGCTCTATATCGCCCTGTTTGATAAAAGGCGTGATAAAAGGAATGTCCTGTTGTGGTTTTCTGCCACTGGGCAAATCAATAATCTCTTGCCAATTATTTGATTTAAGTTTGTCGAATTCTTCAGGGGAAATCCTCGGATAGTGATGCATTGCATCTTTACGATAAGCCCTGAGACCGGGAATATGCTGAAAGGTTATTTTATCAATCAGTGCATTTATTAATGCGGGCAAGGCTTTGTCGGGACAGTGGTGATGCCAGCTGGAATGGGAAAATTGTTCAATACCCTCAGAGCCAAGCACCCAGTTAGCCACCAGTGCAATCTGCCAGAGACAGGTGCTATTGTGCAGCGCTTTTTCCAGAAACTCACGGTTGGCAGGAATTGTGAATTTATCTATCAGCTGTGGATGAAGACATTCACCAGTAGATAACTGCCGAATTTCATCTTTCATGTCTTGTTCGGCTTCGGGCGATAAAAGGGCCGCGGTATGCTTAAGTAAATTGATGGTTTCAATAAAGGCAGTTAACTCATGACGAAGAGGGTCGGATATCTCTTTAGAGTGTGCGAGTTCATCGACTTGTTCATTGGTGATATCGTTCACGGGATCCGCGGGAAGAGGATCATCACCGGTTGGGTTTATCGTGTAATCAGCAAGCAGTCCATTCAAGGCTTTATTGGCATGAGCGCTCTGGGTTTGCTTCGGTAACAACAGGCAGTCATGTATTATCTGTTGTAGCTGATGCGAAAGCGTTTCCATAGATTACTTGCTGGCTTATAAGGCAGAATTATTGTGTAGAAAGTCCAAGAATCTGATCCACCATTTGCCTTGCTGTTGTTGCGCTGATATTGGGATGTGCAGACATTGGCAGATCACCCCAATTCCCTTCGCCGCCCTCAAGAATACTGTTAACCAGCAAATTTATATTGCTTTGCGAGGTGCTGTATTTTGCCGCAATTTCTTGGAAGGACGGGCCGATGAGACTTTCATCAACACGATGGCAAAGCATACAGTCACTGCCGGTGAATAATTCAGGGCTGGTGATTCCCTGCTCACTAAGTTCGAGATACTGGACATCCAGCTTACTCTGGTTGACCTCACCAGGTTCTATTTTCAGTAATGCTCCGTCAACATGATCTGTAAGCAGGTAGAGCAAGCCATCGGGCCCCTGGCTTACGTAGCGAATGCGCTGCCCCAGCTCTTCAAGCATTGATTCCCGGCGTACTTCACCATTGTCATTAAAAACAACTCTTTCCAGATGGCCAGTTCCTGGAATTCTGCCAACCATCATGGAAGTTACAAAGAGATTATTTTCCCACTCAGGAAATTTATCGCCTGTATAAAAAGTCATCCCGGCAACAGTAATGGCAGGGACCCAGAAAACTTCAGGGCGTTCAGTTCCTTCGACCCACGGTACATCGTTGAATTGCGTGCCATCATAATCGCGGCCAAAGGTTGCCAAAGGCCAACCGTAATTGGCACCGGGTCTGAGGATATTCACTTCATCGCCGCCTTGTGGCCCATTTTCCAGCTCCCAGACAGCGCCGCTTTGTGGATGAACAGCAAAGCCCATTACGGAGCGGTTACCCCAGGTAAAAATTTCCGCTAAGGCGCCTTCAACTGCGTAAAACGGATTATCTGCCGGCGCGCTGCCGTCATCATTAATGCGCAGTGTTTTACCAATATGGGAGTCCAGGCGTTGAGGTGCCTGGCGTTCAATACGGTGGGAAGAACCAAAAATGAAGGTGCCGTCAGGAAGGAAGAGTCCGCGACTTGAGGCGCCACCTGGATGCGCTGCCCAGGCATCGGCCTCAAAGACCTCTTTCAGGTTTACCAGCTTTTCACCATCCCAACGTCCCCTGGAGACAGCGGTAGTCATCCACAAATCATCTGTTCCGTCCGGATTATCTCCTCCTTTAATCCAGGTGAAGTAAAGCAGACCGTTTTCAGAAAAATCAGGATGCAGGTTGATATCAAATAATTGCAGAAGACGAAAAGTAAGTTTCAATTCAGCGACCGGATCTTGTAGCAGTTCACCATCGCGGTAATGTCGAATAAAGCCGGTTTGTCTTTCTGAAACCAGCAGATCCCCCATGGGGTTTTCATCAGTTTGTGTGCCGGGCAGAAAAACCATGCCGAATGGAACGTTTAAGCCCCGCGCAACAATCGAGGCCTTTACGTTTTCATGTTCAAAAGTATTGAAAAGCCAGGGACCATTTTCAATCGGGGGAGGGGCAAATTGCGCAAAGGCACTTGCCGGGATAAATAATAGAAGAAAAACAAAGGATATAATTTGGGTGGCAAATGAATGTTTCATAAATCACACCTTCAGTATTTGGAAATCAGGGGCTGATCTTGTTCTGGTCGGACTTTGCCGGTATCAGCTATTGGTCGTTCGCTTCTGTTACCTGACGGACCAGTGTATTTAAAAATATTTGTTCAAATTCTTCTACATGTGTCTTGTAGCCTTCAGGATCATAGAAAGGATTGGGATCCCCGGGTGTGCTGTTCACCAGTGTTTCATACTTCTCATCAAGACCATAAAAGACCCCATGGGAGCTGACCCAGACTTCGGCGGGAATTTCTTTGGCATTACGATAAGTTTGCTGAATATCGCTGGCAATTTCCGGATACTCTGCGTTGTCTACATAACGCAGGAACTGTCCATTCAGACTGCATTCAATAAAGCCATAATAAGTGCGGCCGTTTTCTTCAAGATCCATACTCCAGGCCAGGCAACCATTAGTGTGTCCAGCCTGAACATGGGCAGTGAGGGTTGTGCCACCCAGTGAGACGGTGTCACCTGCATCAATAATTCTGTCGACAGGTTGCTCTTTGCCTCCCGGTGTTTCAAAGGCCTGAACATAAGGCAGTTCAAGCCTGCCAACAACTACTTCGGCTCCGGTCATCTGTTTGACCAGAGCATCACCCTCAATATGGTCGGGATGGGCATGGCCACTAATCAATATTTTTATATCGCTGAAATCAAAACCAAGTGATTCAACACTATCCTGAATGACCGGTACCGAAGTTTCGTAATTACTGGTGACCAGAATATGGCCTTCAGGAGTGGTAATAAGAAAGGAGCCAAGTTGGGCTGTCCCTACATAGTACAGATTATCCATCACCTTATGTGCGGGGAAAGGGTCATTCCAGCCAGGTGGCTGGGCACTGACAGGCAGACATGTCATAACACCAGCTAATATCGCCATCACACTAGCAGACAGACTGCTTGAAAAACCCTTCATTACTTAATCTCCCGGGAGGGGTGAAACCTGTTACCTATAATT
>JABIPQ010000151.1 GCA_018698975.1 Gammaproteobacteria bacterium | reverse complement strand
TCTTTCTCGTTTCTGTTGTCATCGTTCACCTCGTTATGGCATTTTAACGCCTTAACTCGGTGTCCGGTTTTAGTAGACCACTTCATGATTTGCCGTCAGCACCGTACACCAAATCAAGACTATTCAATAATTGCTTAAAACTGCCTCTTAATGCGTCACTGGTAATGATCTTGCCTGACTCTGTTTTGAAGATATAATCATTCACTCGTTTGTCGATGAGTGTATCAAAGTCCAATTCAGCAATGTCTGGGTTCATCTTCTGTAGTCTGATGAGATAGTCTGTCGTTGCTGTTCTTGCTACTGCTTCTCTTTTTCCACGTTTGCCGTCTACATTGATTAACAGATACTTCTCGCCATCGTCATCGATGTAGTGTTCTAGATTGCGCCATTTGAGTGTGATCGATTCTGTACCATGACGAATGCCGGTGTTGCCCAAGAACAGCACATACTCACGAAGCACTTTTCTGAGTTCTCGTGTCTCTAGTCTATGTCCCTCTTGCCACCATGTTCTTAGCTTGGTGTAGATCGCTTTGTACTCTTTCTCAGAGAACGCACCGCGGGACTCAGACTTAACCCCTTTGTTAAGAAGAGTGGGGCGTATCGATTCAGTAATCCACCCATGCAGCATTGCTTCATCAAAGACTCTGTTGAGTGCTGAGTTATGTGTATTGATCGTGCTTTGACTGACTCTGAACTTCTTTGCCTGAGTAGTCTTGCGTCTGTTCTTCTGAAGTGAGATATGAACATCTCGCCAGTCAGCATACTCAGTGAGCAGTTTGACTGTGATATTGGCAATATCGTATTTGCCGAAGAACGGGATGAGATAGTTATTAATGGTTCTGATGTAGTCTTTGTAGACGACTTTACCGCCGCCTCCATCGAGTTCGTCTTCTAGTCTCGTCAGTGCGTATTTGGCAACGTTCTTAAACTTGCGAGTGGTTTGGGGAAGTCTATTCTTCTCTTTATAGTCAGCGGTGTAATAAGTGCGGTTGGCGATCTCTTTTGCTGCATCAAAGTCCGTCTCTCGTGAACTGAGTCGATACCACTTGCCAGTCTTGAGTTTGACTCGATAGTGCCAGAACCCACCTTCGACTCGTTGATACATCGTGAGTTTGTTAGGGATGATATTTGTAGTATTTGCCATAGCGACAAATCTACTCATTCCCAGACAGAAATCCTACCGAGAAAGTGTGCTATGGGTGTGCTATGGGATATTAAGGGGGAAGAAAACTATAAATAACTGATATATATGAAGAAATGGTGCCCAGAGGCGGAATCGAACCACCGACACGAGGATTTTCAATCCTCTGCTCTACCGACTGAGCTATCTGGGCATTTCTTTGTAGGTCGCACCAATTGGCAACCTTCCATTTAGTTGAGGGGTCGCGCTGCGCACGATTCTCTGCTCATTCCTGCCGTTGATCACAGATCAAAGGCGTTCCGGATCGCATGAAGCTGGCGCTTCATAAACGCTCACCGTTTACCCAACTGAGCTATCTGGGCATACTTCTACAAACTACCAATATTGCTATTGGCTTATGCGCTAAAAACGCAAGCCGCGTATTAAACCTTCTGTCTCTTTCTGAGTCAAGAATCCTTTTAAAAATCAGGCTTCCGGGGGGACAAAGCCGTCGGCTTCGTCAGCTTCTTCGTTAGCGAAGAAAAGCGCCATCTGGTCCATCAGGTATTTGCGGTCATCCGGATTGATCATGGAGAGCTGTTTTTCGTTTATAAGGCGGATTTGGCGCGCCTGCCATTCCTGCCAGGCCTGTTTGGAGACATTGTCATAGATTTCCTGGCCATTGGGGCCGGGTAAAGGAGGCGTTGGCAGGCCTTCCATCTGTTTCTGATACTTCTTGCAGAATACGGTATGACTCATGATTTTAATGTTGAATTCTTATTGGATTGATAGGTAAGAAGTGTAGTGGCTACACCAGCAATAGCAAGCGAAAAGCATGGTAAGTAACAGGCTTGAACGCAGTTAACGTGGGTGCTTAATGAGATCTGCGCCATTCATAAGGATTTATTGGCTTGGGCGAGTTCCACAGCCCCAGATTTCTATCCTGAGCATCACTCTGCGCCTGCTCTAATTCCCGGTTGGTGGGGGCAAAAAACTCATACCACCAGGCATGGCCCTGAGCCACCAACTCAAGATTTATATTGCGCTCATTCAGATAGATAGTGCCTACATAACGACCATAATCGTCAATGTCCTGCTGAACAATTCTTACCTGGGCATTGGAAAGTTTTTGCCTGAGGGCGTTAGTTGCCTGCGAGCCGTAGGGCTGATTACGTTCTGGAGCATCGATGCCATACAAACGAATGACCTGGCTTTCGCCTTGCGAGTTTATGATTCTCAGTGTGTCGCCATCGGTGATGCTGCTGACACGACCAGTAAACTCAATACCATCAATGGTACTAAGCGCCTCCGCAGGAGAGGTATTATTTTGATCAGGGAGAGCTTCTTGCGCTGCATTCAGGGGAGCTTTGTACCAGTCGATATGGCCGTTTTCGAGATACTCGAAGCCGCTTAGTGCAAGGACGAAAAAGCCTATGAAACGGGCAATCTGGAGAGTTGTGTTTGTTTTTTTTGCCATTGTACCCTTTCTCATTTCCCTGAAGTCTGCGGGTATTATTTACAAAAATACTTCCTCAACAACTGCTTTCAAGATTGTTTTTCAAGGTGCCAAGCAGTTTTTTTACTGGTGCTGCCAGGCCAAGCTGACTAGGATTTTCCAGATCATACCAGTGCCATCGGCCATTCTCCATGATGGTGTTCTGAGGTCTGGTAAGTGGAATTAGTACCGGGGTCATATCAAGATGATAATGGCTGAAGGTGTGCCTCATTGGCTGCCATTTGCTGATATCCCCACTGGTTTTCAGGCCGTTTACCATCAGGAAGGAGCCCGGGCTATGGTCAACGGGTATTTCCGGAAAGCTCCAAAGTCCTCCCCATATTCCCTGTGAAGGGCGTTTTTCCAGTAAGACTTTTTTCCCATCAGGAGACTGCAGGATCAGCATGGCAGCAGTTTTAACCGGAAGCTTTTTCTTCGGTTTTTTCTCCGGGAATTTTTCTGTGAGATTGCCTTGATGCGCTTCGCAGCCATCCTGCAGCGGGCAAAGGTCACAGGCAGGTTTGCTACGGCTACATAACGAGGCACCCAGATCCATCATTGCCTGATTGTAGTCGGCGCAATTTTCTGTCGGTGTGTAGCGCTCGGCAATTTCCCAGAGTTGCTGATTGGTGCTGGTCTGATCAGGCCAGCCCTTAACACAGTGATAACGGCATAATACCCGTTTCACATTACCGTCCAGTATCACCGCATGTTTGTTCATGGCAGAGGCTATGATACCGCCGGCGGTGGAGCGACCAATACCCGGCAGGGCGGTGAGTCCTTCGACAGTATCCGGAAAGATGCCTTTGTGTTGCCGGTGAATGATTTTGGCGGCCTTGTGCAGGTTGCGCGCTCGGGCGTAGTAACCCAGGCCGGTCCAAAGATGCAGGACGCTATCCTCGTCGGCTTCTGCTAATGCCTGCACCGTCGGGAAGCGTGACATGAAACGTTCAAAGTAGGGGATCACTGTAGTCACCTGGGTTTGCTGCAGCATGATTTCTGACACCCAGACATTGTAGGGCGTTTTGTTTTGCTGCCAGGGCAGGTGATGACGGCCGTGTTTTTTGAACCAGGTGAGGACCTGCTGGCTAAATGACTGGTGATCTGATTTGGATGTAGACAAAAGGTTCTTCTTTGGTTGTTATTTAAATGGCGGATATCGCTGCGCTCTTCCGCCCTACGGGGTAAACATAATGACGGGCAAGTGTACCTGTATGTCGCTTGCTTGCGAAGAATGTTGGGGGATAATCGATTTTCCCAAGTAGGCATTTTGCGCGTATAATCGCGTTTTTTCTGAAACAGCCATATGAAGTGGCCCCAGAGGATCCTATGACAGCCCGAACGGCGTCTGTAGAGCGTAATACCAAAGAGACACAAATTTCTGTCAGCATTAATCTGGACGGCACTGGTGATTTTAAAATTTCATCGGGTCTGCCCTTTCTTGAGCATATGCTTGAGCAGGTAGCGCGTCATGGTTTGATTGATATGGATATCAAGGCTGAGGGTGATCTGGAGATCGATGCGCATCACACGGTTGAGGATTTGGGTATCACTCTTGGTCAGGCCTTTGACAAGGCTCTGAATAAAACCGGGATTCGTCGTTATGGCCACGCCTATGTGCCGCTTGATGAAGCGTTGTCGCGTGTGGTGATTGATTTTTCCGGCCGCCCTGGCCTGGAATATAATATCCCGTTCAAGCGTGGTTCGGTGGGTGGATTTGATGTGGATCTGTTTTTTGAATTCTTTCAAGGCTTTACCAATCAGGCCAAGGTAACCCTGCACATCGATAATCTGCGTGGCAATAATGCCCATCATCAGATTGAAACTGTGTTCAAGGCATTTGGCCGCGCTGTGCGCATGGCGATTGAACCCGATCCCCGTATGGAGGGTGTTATCCCTTCTACGAAAGGGACTTTATCCAAGTAAAACTCCAGGGAAGATCCATCATGAACCGCGTTGCTGTCATCGATTATGGCATGGGGAATCTTCACTCCGTGGCCAAGGCCATAGAGCATGTGGGGGAGAACCTGCAGGTCTGCGTTACTGCCGATGAAAAAACTATCATGGATGCCCACCGTATTATTTTTCCCGGTGTTGGTGCCATGCGTGATTGCATGGGCGAAATTAAACGCCTTGGCATTGATGACATGTTGCGCCGCCTGGTGGAAGACCGCCCGGTGTTTGGTATTTGTGTCGGTATGCAGGCTTTGCTGGAACACAGTGAAGAGAACAATGGTATCGACTGCATAGGCTTGATCAAAGGCAATGTGAAACGCTTTCCTGAAAATATGAGTAACGAACAGGGTGAGCGTTTGAAAGTGCCGCATATGGGATGGAACGAAGTCACCCAAACCAGTACACATCCAATGTGGTCCGGGATTGCAGATGGTAGTCGTTTTTATTTTGTGCATTCCTACTATGTTGTGCCGGAGAGTGCTGACGAGATTGTTGGTGAAAGCAGCTACCCTGAAACGTTTACTGCTGCGCTGGCCGCGCCGAATGTGTTTGCCGTGCAGTTTCATCCGGAGAAAAGTCAGACGGCAGGATTACAACTTTACAAGAATTTTCTGAGTTGGGATGGTGGCTGTTAGTCGCAAGTTACAAGTCACAAGTGAAAAGAATGTAGGCCGAAAGAGCACAGCGATGTCCGGCGTGAAGTGCAGGGTACAAGTTAAAAATAGATAAAAGAAAAAGGAAAAAGGTAAGCTGGTTAGGTGAGGGATTGATACGGTAAGCTTCTTTACCTATCACGACCATTGCAAAAATAGCACACCAAGATCCGCAGCCTTCCAGAAGCACACTTTTTTCCTTTATCCTTTTTCTTTTATCTCAGTAAAAACATAAATTTTGGATTAAAAAATGACCCTAGCAAAACGCATAATTCCCTGCCTCGATTGTGAAAACGGTCGCGTGGTTAAGGGCGTTAAATTTCTGGATATCCGCGATGCCGGGGATCCGGTGGAGGTTGCCAAGCGTTACTGTGATCAGGGCGCTGATGAGATCACCTTTCTGGATATTACGGCCAGTCATGAAGGCAGAGAAACCACCATTGATACTGTTAAAGCTATCGCCGGGCAGGTTTTTATCCCGCTAACGGTTGGCGGTGGCATTCGTACGCTGCAGGATATCCGCGAGATGCTTAATGCTGGCGCGGATAAAGTGGCGATCAATACCAGTGCGGTCACCAACCCGGATTTTGTTAAACAGGCTTCAGAAAAATTTGGCTCCCAGTGCATTGTGGTTGCTATTGATGCCAAGAAAGTATCTGCCGAAGACGAGCCTGATAAATGGGAAATCTTTACCCATGGCGGCCGTAATCCAACAGGCCTTGATGCCGTTGAATGGGCAAAGCAGATGGTGGCTTTTGGTGCTGGTGAAATTCTGCTGACCAGTATGGATCGCGATGGCACTAAAGACGGTTTTGATTTGAAACTGAACCGGGCAATTAGTGAGGCCGTCACCGTGCCGGTAATCGCCTCAGGAGGCGTAGGTAATCTTCAACACCTGGTCGAAGGCATCACCGAAGGAAAAGCCGATGCCGTTCTGGCCGCGAGCATTTTTCATTTTGGGGAATATTCAATTCCTGAAGCGAAAAAGTATATGGCGGGGAAGGGGATTGTTGTAAGGGAATGACAAAGAAGGGATAAAGGATAAAAGAAAAAGGATAAAGGATAAAGGTGGGCTCATGGTGGATAGAGGGTTTCGGTGTCTTATTTTTGCATTAATCATGGTAGCTAAAAAGAAACCCTGATTAGCAATTCCTCACTAAACCAGTCCACCTTTATCCTTTTTCTTTTATCCTTTATCGTATTTCCTTTTACCTCGCAGACGTCCCCTCAATATCTTCAATCAGCTGAGTTTCTGATTCTGCCATGATGCGCGGTCTTATGATGTTCAGGCCTTTTAATACATTGACGGCTTCGTTGAGCTGATAATCACGCACAAGTACTTCGGGCGGCTCTTGTGTTTCTGCGGCAATGACTGCAGCTTCTTCATTTTCTGTGGCATTTTCTTCGTTAGAGTCATCTGCTGCATTGCCGTTCTCAAGATGGCCGGTGAGATCAGCTTCCCGATAAGAAATCAGACTGTCCGGAATGCGTGTCACCTGACCCCTGTCTACGGTGATATCAGGAACAATGCCCTTTGCCTGAATAGAGCGGCCATTTGGCGTGAAATAAAGGGCGGTGGTTAATTTAATGGCACGGTCATTGGTGAGTGGTAAAACTGTCTGTACCGAGCCTTTACCAAAACTTGGGGTGCCCATGATTATTGCGCGTTGATGATCTTGCAGCGCGCCAGCAACAATTTCCGAGGCAGAGGCGGAGCCGGAATTAATTAACACAACCAGTGGTACACCCTGACTAGGATCTTCATTAGATGCTTCGAAACGCATTTCGGAGTTATCTATTCGGCCTTCGGTATAAACAATGAGTCCTTCCGTTATGAAGGCATCAACCACGCCTACCGATGATTGCAGGACGCCGCCGGGATTGTTGCGTAAATCCATGACCACGCCTTTTAATGCATTTTCTTCATGTAATTTTTTCAGGGCATCTTTTACTTCAGTGCCGGTATCGACAGAAAAAGAAGCGACACGAATGTAAGCGTAGCCAGGTTCGAGGACGCGCGATCTTACGCTGCGGGACTGAATAATTTCTCTGGTCACGGTAATCACAAATGGATCGCTGACTCCTTCGCGCAAAATTGTCAGGACAATATCCGTGCCTGGCTCGCCACGCATCAGGTCCACTGTGTCGCCCAGAGTGACTTCTCTTGCAGGTGTGTCATCAAGCTTGATTATCAGGTCGCCAGCCTGTACTCCGGCAATGGCTGCAGGGGATCCGTCCATTGGGGCAATAACCTTGATAAATCCATCTTCAATACCGACCTCCACACCAAGACCACCGAATTCGCCGGTAGTACTTTCCTGTAGCTGGTCGTAGTCATCTGATGCCAGATAAGTGGAATGTGGATCTATTCCTGCAAGCATGCCTTTGATGGCATTTTCCAACAGTGTTTTGTCGTCAATGGGTTCAACATAGGCGCTGCGAATACGATTAAGTACTTCGGTAAAAATGCGCACTTCATCAAGAGGCAGTAGTAGGTCCTGGCCAGCGCTCTCATCAGCTTGCGCAAACACAGTAAGCGAAGAAAGACTTAGCAGGCAGGCGGACACAATGCCAAGACTGAATCTTTTCAAAAGGGATGCATGTATAGAGTTGTTCATAATCTTATTTCTACCAGTCCGAAAAACAGAACGAGTTGCAGAACCTCAAATAATTAATGTCTAAACCGATTGGCTTTTATACCAGGCTGTCTATCTAAGACAGGAAAGCCCATCATTAAGTTGCATTGCTTTCAGTATAAATTCTGATATTACATACGTCTGGAAGGTCAAAAGAGTTCTTTTTAAAATTGTTTCCAAATGTGCGTATACAAAATGTTTTACATTAGTTGCCCGCCAGACACCATGAAGCGGGGTTTTCAGATTCCCCGTTATGGCGGATTTCAAAATATAAGCCAAAATCCTGCTGACCACCGGTGTTGCCTACTGAGGCAATGATATCGCCACCGTTAACCCATTCCCCGACATCCCTGTAAAGCTCCTGATTATGGGCATATAAGCTCATATAACCATCCCCATGGTCAATTATCAAGAGAAGACCGGAGCTGGAAAACCAGTCTGCATAGACTACTCTGCCACGATGAATCGCTATTATATCTGCCTCTGAAGCGGCATTAATTGTGACTCCTTCCCAGTTCAGGTCACCTAGTCCATAACTGCTTCCCCAGCGGTTTTTGAAGACGCCTGCCACTGGCCAGGGCAGCTGACCTTTCATATTGGCAAAAGGTTGCTGCTGATCACCAAGCGACAGGTTGCTTATGGAGCGGCGCAGTTCTTCTATTAACAATTCCATTTCAGATCGTTCTGCTTCCAGCGCCTCCAGTTTTCTGCTGCTGCTGGTCAACAGTATATCCAGTTCATCAAGTTGGTTTTGTCTGTTGTTCAAGCTGGCCTGCATGGTGTTTTGTTGAGTGTCGAGCAATTCCCGATTGTTATTCAGGGCAGCGGTGCTTTCCGTAATGCGGCCTTCAACAATAATAATCTTGTTAATGGTTGCTGTGTATTGCTCCACTTTCTGGCTGCGTGCTTCATTGAAATATTGATAGTAGCGCAAGGTTCGGGACACAAGAGCGGGGTTTTCCTGATTCAGTAATAATTTGAAATATTCCTGACGACCGGTTTGATAGGCAGTGCGTAAATACTGGCTGATTAATTCCTGTTGGGAGAGCTTGGTAGCAAGTAATTGTTCTCTATCAGTTTGATGCTGTGAGAGTTCAGCCTGATTTTCGCTGATGCTTGTTTCTATAGCAGTGATTTGTGAGCGTAAGGCGCTTAACTCTTTTTCTGTTTTTTCCAGAGTCTGATAAGTTGATGTGCGTTCAGAGTTTCTGCTTGCTATCTCTTGCTGAACTTCTGCAATGGCCTTGTTAATTGAAGCCAGAGCCGCTTCTGAAGGTTCTTCAGGAGAAGAATTCTGGGCAGATAAAGAAGCACTGCAGAGAAAAAAAATAGCTGAAAGCAGCAAATTATTCTGCAATGCTGGACGTTTCATTAATTGTTCTTGATGAGAGATTTGCCAGTCATTTCTTCGGGCTGTGGTAGAGCCATTAAAGAAAGGATACTTGGCGCTATATCGCAAAGAGAACCGCCGTCTTGTAAAGAAAGATTGCGCTTGCCTACATAAATTAATGGTACCGGGCCATTGGTATGAGAGGTCAGGGCCTGCCCGGTAGTTTCGTCCATCATTTGCTCGAGGTTGCCGTGATCTGCAGTGATTAAACAGTTGCCATCTACTTCCAGTATGGCGTCTGTGATGCGTTGCAGGCACTCGTCAACCACCTCCGCTGCTTTAAGGGCGGCTTCCCAGATGCCTGTATGACCAACCATGTCGCCGTTAGCATAATTGCAAATGATGGTATCGAATTCCCTGTTTTTTATGGCGCTGACCAGTTTGTCTGTTACTTCATGGGCGCTCATTTCCGGCATCAGGTCATAGGTGTCGACTTTTGGGGAAGGGATTAATATGCGCTTTTCTCCCTCATATTCCGATTCCCTGCCGCCACTGAAGAAGAAGGTAACATGGGCATACTTTTCAGTTTCAGCGATACGCAGCTGGGTTTTGTCCTGTGCAGACAAGTATTCACCCAGAACGTTGGCGAGTTTTTCAGGCGGGTAAGCGCACTCGGCATTAATATCTTCCGAGTACTCAGTCAGCATGACAAAGCGGCTAAGAGAGGGGAGCTCACCCCGGTTGAAATCCTGAAACTCTTTGTCAGTAAATGCGCGCGTTAGTTCTCGAGAACGGTCGGCACGAAAATTCATAAAGATGATTGCATCATTATCTTTTATTGAAACAGTCCCGGTACCATTTGTAATAACAGTGGGCTGCACAAATTCATCATTTTCGTCACGAGCATAGGCTGCCTGCAGGGCTGCAGAGGCTGACTCGTTTTCATATTCAGCTTTGCCATGGCAGATGGGGTTAAAGGCTTTTTCTACCCGGTCCCAACGCTGATCCCTGTCCATACCGAAAAATCGACCGGCAATTGTTGCAATTTGGCCGCAATTTAATGCAGCAAATTTATCCTCGAATTTTTTGATCGAAGCTGCCGCACTTCGCGGTGGGGTATCACGACCATCGAGCAGGGCGTGCAGGTAAATCTTCCGGCAACCGCGTTGATGGGCAAGATCCACCATGGCGGCAATCTGATTCTCATGACTGTGGATGCCACCTGGAGAGAGCAGTCCAATGATATGCAAAGCAGAATCCTGTGCAATGACATCATCGGCGGCCTGGCATAAAGTGGGATTGCTGAAGAAGCCGCCGTCAGCAATGTCTTTGTCGATCCGGGTAAGACTCTGATAAACCACTCTGCCTGCACCAAGGTTCATATGGCCGACTTCTGAATTTCCCATTTGCCCCTCTGGCAGACCAACCTGAAGTCCTGAGGTCTGGATCAGGGTGTGGGGATATTTCTCCATCAGTCTGTCCCAAACCGGCGTGTTGGCCTGGCTGATAGCGTTGTGTGTGTTTGAGTCACTATGACCCCAACCATCCAAAATGAGCAGAAGGGTAGCACCGGCAGAAGACGTCATTAAAAACCCTGGAGAAGTAAGACAGAAAGTAAGCAGTCATTATCACCAATTCTTACTTTTCTTGCGAGCGACATATGGTAAAGAAATCGCTATTTACTGGGAAAAGTTAACTGACTTACAAGAGCTTGGCGTGTATACTCCGGCCTCTTTGGAATTGGCAGTTTCGACCTTCTAATGGCACAATTTACTGAGTTTTTGATCAATCACTGGATCCTGTCCGGACTCTGGCTGGCCCTGGTAATTACCTTGTTGTATTACCTGAACGCTAAAGCCGGGGATGCGTTGAGCCCCCAACAAACCGTCATGCTGGTTAACCGGGAGCACGGTGTTATTGTCGATATCAGGGATAAAAAAGCCTTTGATGGCGGACATATTGTTGACGCGATTAATATCCCGTCGGCAAAACTCAAAGACCGCCTGGCAGAGCTGAATAAATTCAAGGAAAAACCTTTGGTTGTTGTGTGCCAGCTTGGAAGTCAGTCTGGAGATGCAATCAAGACGCTTGAAGAGAATGGGTTTACATCGGTTTCACGCATGAGTGGTGGCATGGCAGAATGGCAAGCCCAGGGCCTGCCGGCAGTCAAGTGATTGCCTGTATCAGGTGAGCAAAAGCTGAATGTAATAGAAAAATAGACAGAAATAAGCGGATAACAAGAATCCGCTTTGAAAAAACATAAGGGCAGACAATGGCAGAGAACGACGAACAGCAGCAAAATCCGGCCGCAGCGCCAGCGCCAGCGCCAGCCGGCGACCAGGCAGCACAGGAAGGTCATCGATTTGGTGTACAGCGAGTGTATGTAAAAGACGTAAGTTTTGAAGCACCTGACACTCCCAATGTATTCCGTCAGCAGTACAGTCCCCAGGTTAACTTCAGTATTAACAATCGCAGCAACAAAATTGAAGAAGGCTTGTATGAGGTTGTTCTGCGCCTGACTGCAGATGTTAAACAGGATGACAAGACCGTTTTCCTGGTTGAGATTCAACAGGCAGGTATTTTTGAGATCCGCGGAATTGAAGGTGAACAGCTAGAGCAAGTACTTACTATTACATGCCCTAATGTGCTGTTCCCCTATGGCCGGGAAGCTATTGATGCATTGGTAACGCGTGGCAGTTTTCCTGCCTTGTTGCTGGCGCCGATTAACTTTGAAAGCATCTACATGCAGGCCAAGCAGCAGCAGGAAGAAAAGCTGGCAGGTGATGCACCAGCGGCAAGCGCCGATTCAGCCGCTACAAAAGAAGCTGATTCACACTGATTTAGCTACATTTTAGTTTTTCCAGTTTGTAGCACTCTGAAATACAGGGCTGCTGGTCAATTGACCAGCAGCTTTTTTTTTCGTCTATTTTTCAATGCAGGGCGCATTTTCCCTGGTTCTTCTTCGTTTTGATGTCCTCGCGGCCCTAGGCCCCTTTAAATCCGTTCTGTCGCCAGGCTTCATAGATAATAATCGCCGCTGAATTTGACAGGTTCAGGCTGCGGCTATGAGGCAGCATGGGGATTCTCAGGACGCTGGTCATCTCCGGTGCCATTCTTATTTCATCAGGTAAACCGCGCGTTTCAGGCCCAAAAACCAGGTAATCCGCGGGCTGGAAGCTTGCCTCGGTGTATAAGCGGTCCCCCTTGGTGCTGATCGCAAACATGCGCCCGGGAGCACAGCTCTCAATGAAGTGTTGCCAGTTCCTGTATGTCCTGACTTCGCTGTATTCCCCGTAATCGAGACCGGCTCTGCGCAGGCGTTTGTCATCCAAAGTGAAGCCCAGGGGCTCTATTAAATGCAGGACACAATCTGTGTTGCTGCACAAGCGGATGGCATTGCCAGTGTTAGGGGGTATTTCTGGTTCGTAAAAAACAAGGTTAAACATAAAAAAACCTATATAAAATAATAAGATAATACTTGTATTTAGGAAATATTCGAGGTAAAACGGCTAAGTCCATAATGTGTCACTGCATGTGTCACTGATTGTGTGCTGTATAAGAATTAATAAATGGAAGATTAAAGGAGTTTTTCCCATACTTTATGTACTGTAGGCCCCATACAATTGTGGCCTGAAAAAAGTGCTCATAAGTACTGAAAAGAGTATGTTTTATCTGAGCTTGGAATCATAGTAAATAGGAAAAGGTTTGCTAAACTTTTTTAACAAAAATAAAATCAGCTCCGGACTGGTGGGCTTATCTATTTCTGCTGAAAATATAACTCTTGCTCATGTCATGGAAACTAATGACGGGCCAAAACTATTGCTATGTAAAGACTTTCCAATCACGAACGATGAAGAAAAAGCAAGCATTCTGGCAGAACAAGTAAGAAAGCTGGGATTGGAAAACATCAATGCCAGTTATGTTCTTTCTTCTGATGAATACAAACTCTTACTTGTAGAGGCGCCGGATGTAGGAGCGAATGAAATTGCAGATGCGGTCAAATGGAAAATCAAGGATCTGTTAGACAATCCTGTTGAAGAGATGGCAATAACGGTATTTCCAGTGCCCGATGATGCCTATCGTGGTCAAACAAAGATGGTGTATGTGGTTGCAGCGCTGAAATCAAAAATCAGGGAAATTGTTGAATTGGTGACTGGTGCTGATTTGTTCACTGGTAATGTTGTGACGCCAAATTTTGGCAACGAAACAATTACGCCTACTGTCACCATTTCACATAGTGTTGCCTTGCCCCTGACGTCTACCCTGGGGGTGCTCACTGCGCCTGTTTATGATGATTTCGTTAACGGTGAACAGTTAAGGTCAGACATAGTCTATTCAGAAGTCGGCATTCTGGATCTTCAGGCAAACCTTGTTGGTGGATATTTGAATGACACGATAAATATAGAAGGAACGGTTAAAAATGTCGGCAGATTCACACCTCATCATTACACATATACCCTGGTTCCACCTCATCAGGACCGAGGGGCATTAGGTGCTGCTTGTTTACAGCCATCCACATTTACCTATATGGGAGAGGACATTGGTTTTGCCTTTGATATGGAAGCAAGAAATCTGGCCGAAGCTATAACCAGAAATTACCATACTGGCTTCGACAGGCTGAATGCCAATAATGAACTAATATTCACCGCGCTTGACACAGTGAGCGAAGATATTCTGACATCCCGTCTGGCAAACCCGACACTTACCTTCAGCTGGGGAAACAGTCCGGTGAGCGATACAGGAGAGGCAACCATTTCGGGAACTATCATTATGCAAAAAGACAGTGCCCCGGATGGGCCGTATAATAACTTTACTATAGGAATCGTCCCCATGGATGATGACGGCATCACCATCCTTCCTGCTGATCTCAATCTGGATGGCGATCTGGACACAAGTGATGACACTTATCAGATATTTTCCACTTCGATCCGTTATGGCAGATTGGCCATTAACAATGCGGCAGGTTCTGAAATATCAATCAATACCTTGCTGGAAGGGGCTGGCGCTGATATACCAATCACTATTGAGGTTGAATATTTCGATAGTGCAAGCGGTAATTTTATTAATAACGGTATTGATGATTGTACGCCTTTTGATAGTCAATATTTGACAGTAGTTACAGCTTCTTACACCGAAGGCTTAACGGCTGATATGAGTGGAGTTGGTACACCGACGCTTGGTGTTAATGTTGTACCCTTGACCGGCACTATAGGTGTGCTGGATAACGGCCGCACCAGTCCCAATTCAGAAGATGGTATTGATCCAGATCCGCCCATGTACCTTTCCTCTCCATTTTCGGCTGATGATGTTAATCCGCTGACCGGTTCAGTAGTTATTGAACTGGATCTGGACGCTCTGGGCCTGGAATTCCTTAAGTTCAACTGGTATGGAATTGACTCCACTAATCCCTATGACGACACGCCAGACGGCGGTAATGTGGAAGATAACCCCAGAGCGATTGTTGATTTTGGTCAGATTCAGGGGCATAACAGAATCATTAACTGGCAAGAATTAATTCCTGTGCAGTAGCTTTTCAGTCAGCCAGAAAATTGGAATTGATCACCATGTTATTCACTTTCCAGGTGTTGTTTTCCTGAACAAGTTCTATATAAGTTTCTGCTGAATCATTTTTGAAGACAGAGTCAAGCTGAAAAGACGCAGTAACTTTTTCTCTATTAAAAATATCGTATTCGTTAAGGTCTCCCTGGACTGCAGAAATTTCCTCCAGGGTTCCAATTCTTTTCATATTGTTAATCATTGCCAGAAAATCTTGTTCCGGTAACTTGTTGCAATACTCGATTGAGCAGCTGTCAAGAAATAAATCAAAGTCCCAGCTGGAAAAAAATCTTTCACTGAATGCAATGGCAAATAGTTCACTGTTTTCTTTTAACTGTGATTGATTGATTTTATAGACGATAAAAAAAGTGGCGGCAGAGGTTATGCCAAGCAGAATTATTGAGAGAAAAGTCAGTTTTTTTTTCGACATGGCATTATGAACTGTGGAAAGCTGGGTTGAGTAAAATGGTACTCCTTGAAATTTATGGAGTAAACAAAAGCTTTAAGGCGACGACTTGCCAGAGCAGCTGAAAATTTCCAAATGGTCAGCGAATTGCTTCTATTCGGCATTCTCGTCACTGCCGTTTTCAATCCCCAGTTCCTTGATCTTGCGCGTCAGCGTGTTTCTTCCCCAACCCAATAGTTCAGAGGCATCTCTTTTACGGCCGCCACTATGTTTGAGGGCAACATCGATCATGCATTTTTCAAATAGGGGTGTTGCTTGCTGGAGTATACCTGAGTGACCCAGACTGAGCTCATGGTCTGCCCAGTTTGTGAGGTTTTGTACCCAGTTGCCGGCAACAGTTTCCTCGCTGTTAGGGTTGAGGAATTCATCAGGCAGGTCATTGATAAATATTTCACGCCCGGCGGCCATCACTGTAATCCAGCTGCAAAAATTTTCCAGCTGCCTGACATTACCCTGCCAGGGAAGGCCGCTAAGGTATTGTGTGGTTTCGGGGCGTAGTTCTTTTTTTTCTGTTCCCATTTGCTGGGCCGCTCGAGTAAGAAAATGTTCCATTAAGGCTGGTATGTCTTCACGGCGATCAGACAATTTCGGCAAATGGATAGGAATAACATTGAGGCGATGATAGAGATCTTCTCTAAATAAATGCTCTTTTACTCTTTCTTCAAGTTTCTGATGTGTGGCAGTAATGACTCGAACATCGGTCCGGATTGGGGTTAATCCACCGACACGATAAAATTCGCCATCAGAAAGTACTCTTAACAGGCGAGTTTGAGTTTCCATTGGCATATCGCCAATTTCATCGAGAAATAATGTTCCGCCATCTGCTTGTTCAAAACGACCAATGCGCAACTGTGTAGCACCAGTGAAAGCGCCTTTTTCATGACCAAATAATTCAGACTCGATAAGATCTTTGGGAATTGCTGCGACATTTAATGCAATATAGGGTTCCTCTGCGCGCGGGCTATGCCGGTGAAGAGCCTGTGCTACCAGTTCTTTACCTGTCCCTGATTCGCCTTTTATCAAAACAGTTATGTTCGAATGTGAAAGACGCCCTATGGCTCGAAAGACTTCTTGCATGGCGGGAGCCTCGCCAATAATTTCTTTTGTTTCGATTTCAGGAATTTCACTGAAACTGCTTTTATGATCGCTGGCATGTTCCACGGCCCGCTGTGCAACAGCGACAGCTTCATTCACATCAAAAGGTTTTGGCAGATATTCAAAAGCACCATGTTTGTAGGACTTAACGGCACTGCCCAGGTCGGAATGTGCGGTCATTATGATTACCGGGATTTTTGGAAAGGCTTCCTGAATTTGTTCCAATAATTCAAGGCCATCTATCCCCGGCATACGAATATCACTAATTATGGCATTGGGTTGTGAAGATTTGAGCCTTTCCAGCAAGCCATCGCCACCTTCAAAACTTTCAGTGTCAAAGCCGGCTTTATCGAGAGCTTTTTCCAGTACCCAGCGAATAGATCTGTCATCATCAATAATCCAAATTAGGTTGCTGGTTGCCATTATGCTTTTTCCTCAAATGCTTTGGCTCCAGTCTCATTAACCTCATGTTCATTTGATAAGGGTAAAGAGATAGTGAAGCATGTTTTGCCATTTTGGCTTTCACACTCAATTAAGCCATTATGGTTTTTTAGAATATTCTGGGACAAGGAGAGCCCCAGACCTGTGCCAGTGGGTCTGCCGCTAATTAATGGATAAAAAATATTTTCTATAATGTCAGGATCTATGCCGGGTCCGTTATCAATGATTTCAATTTTTGCTACGAGTTTGTGCATCATCGAGCCAATCGTTGAATGGTTGACTGTTCGGGTTCGCAAAATTATTTCCGGGTTACTTATTTCTTTCTCCGATTCAGTTAGTGCCTGCATGGCGTTTCTGACGATATTCAGTACTGCTTGAATAAGTTGGCCAAGATCACCGGTTATTTCTGGAATACTGGGATCGTAATCCTTACTTAGCGTGATAGATCCTCTGGTTTCAGCAATTACCAGGTTATAAACTCTTTCAAGTATTTCGTGGATATTTATTTTTTGTAAGGCCGGTTTTTTGTACTGGCCGGTCAGGCGATCTATCAAGCCAACCAGACGGTCTGCTTCTTCGATAATGACATTGGTGTAATCTTTCAATTCTTTACTAGGGAGTTCGTCAGCCAAAAGTTGGGCAGCGCCACGAATGCCTCCCAGAGGATTTTTTATTTCATGACCCAGTCCGCGTACCAGTCCAAGAGTTGTTTCATGATTGGAAATAAGCATCTCTTTACGGGAAATGTTATAGGACCTGTCAAGTTCCTGAAGTTCCAGCATGATGAATGTTTCATTTTGGTAAAGAATTCGGCTGGCGGAATAATCCACCGTCATACTGCTGGTGTTGTTTTTTAGCAGTCTGACTTTGCGAGAAATATATGTGATGCCATTATCCATGACACTTTTCAGAGGCTTTATGATTTGTTTTTCATTCAGCAGGATCTCGCCGATGTAAAGGTTGTGGCTGTGTTTGTCACTGGTTTCAAGTAAAGCTTCCGCTGCCGGATTGATATAAATTACCTTCAGGTCCTTGTTCAGCAAAACAACGGCAGTGGTCAAGTTATCCAGAAGGCTGGTATTCAGGTTTTCAGTATTCAATTCCAGAGCAAGCCTGTGTGAGGGTGTTACCGTGTTCATAAATCTATAGTCTCAATTGACCAGCCAAGCAGTATTTTCTACATGCGAATTCTTGACTATTTGCAAACAAGTCAATTGTTTGTCATTTTTTAAATATAAAGCAATTACCGAACCAATATATAAGTGATTGAAATATATGCAAATAATAGCAGACCTGAGCGCGCAACGCACAATAATGGTGCGATTAGCCCAAAAAAGAACATCTCCTCGCCCTCTTTAAGTGCATCTTTAGGCGGGCGGTATTGAGACGCCTGATACAGTTTTCTATATAATTTTTCGACTTATTAGTTTTCAATAATTAGATAAGCGTACTTTATGAATTACCTGGTTAAGTATTCCCCGGAAATTACTATTAAAAGTCGTCCGGTTCGAACTCGATTTGCCAAGCAGTTGAGGACAAATCTTGCCAAATTATTGCTCAGGCTTTCTGAAGAGATTCAAATCAAGGGTAATTGGGACTATGTTGGTGTAGAAGTCCCGGCCACTCTCAATCATCTACAGCCTCAGGTTGAACAGGTGCTGGCCAGCACTCAAGGCATTTGTTTTTACGAGCGCGTGCAGGTTTTCAAGGTCAACACTCTTGATGAGATCCTTTTACATACCTTGCCAATATTTCAGAACAGACTGATTGGAAAAACCTTTGCAGTGCGCTGCCGAAGAATTGGCAAGCATGATTTTACGTCCATGGATGTTGAAAAATTTGTTGGCAGTGGCTTAAACACCAATATAAAGACAGCAGGCGTTAGTCTTTCCAATCCTGAAGCATTAGTGAAACTTGAAATTCGAAAAGACAAGCTCTTTGTGGTTGAAGAAAACTTTCCAGGGCTGAGTGGTTTTCCATTGGGGACTCTGGATGGAGTTTTGTCCTTGATATCAGGGGGGTTTGATTCTTCAGTATCCAGTTATATGTCGATGAAAAGAGGGCTGAAAACCCACTTTTGTTTTTTTAATCTGGGTGGAAGAGAGCATGAAATTGCAGTTAAGGAAGTCGCCTTGTACTTGTGGATGCGTTTTGGTTCGACCCATACAGTGAGCTTTATCACGGTGCCATTTGAAGAAGTTGTTGCAGAAATCCTGAAGAAAGTAGACAACTCGCAAATGGGTGTAGTACTCAAACGCATGATGTTGCGGGCCGCCACTCAGGTAGCGCAACGGATGAAACTGGAGGCGATGGTTACCGGAGAAAGTGTTGCCCAGGTGAGCAGTCAAACGCTGGCTAACCTGGCAATCATTGACAAGGTGACAGATATTCTGATCCTGCGGCCACTGGCGATGATGGAAAAACAGGAAATAGTCGATATTGCGCGAGTAATTGGCACTGAGGAATTCTCAGCGGTAATTCCAGAGTATTGTGGTGTTATTTCTAACAAGCCAACCACCCGGGCCAGAATGCCTAGACTAAAAGCCCAGGAAGATCGTTTCGATTTTTCCGTATTGGATAAAGCGGTAGCGGGTTCAGTTAAGGAAAGGATCGATAAAATTCAACTGGACACCCGTAAGGACAATAATGAACTTCGAATTGTACAGGCTTTGTCAGCGGGGGAGGTTGTACTTGATATTAGGCACCCCGACGAGGAGGAAAGAGATCCATTGAAGCTGGAGGATAATTCGGTAGAAAAGGTGCCTTTCTATAAATTGAACTCTGTATTCCCGGGTCTGCCACCGGAGATCTCTTACTCGCTGTATTGTGGGAAAGGCATCATGAGCAAGTTGCATGCATCCTATTTGATGGATCAGGGCTTCGCTAATGTCGGTGTCTATCTGCCCGAATGAGTGCTTAATCTCTGTTACCGCAGTGATTGTGCCCAGCAGGCCTTGAATATCAGCGGTTTTCAATGAGCGAACTAAATCCTTACCAACACAGAAAGAACCTGTATAATCGCCGCTTTTCGCAAAACCCCTGGAAATTCCATTGATAGAAAAAATCCGCAATATAGCCATCATCGCCCATGTTGACCACGGTAAAACTACACTCGTCGATAAACTACTGCAGCAATCGGGAACTCTGAGCACCCGCGGGCCTGAAGTCAAGCGGGTCATGGACTCTAATGACCAGGAAAAAGAGCGCGGGATTACTATCCTGGCTAAAAATACTGCCGTGACCTGGGAAGATTTCCGCATCAATATTGTTGATACACCGGGGCATGCGGATTTCGGTGGTGAAGTGGAGCGTGTTTTGTCCATGGTAGACAGCGTTCTCTTACTTGTTGATGCAGTGGAAGGACCGATGCCGCAAACACGCTTTGTCACGCAGAAAGCGTTTGCCCGCGGTCTGCGTCCCATTGTTGTAATTAACAAGATAGATCGAGATGGTGCACGTCCTGATTGGGTGCTTAACGAGGTCTTCGACTTATTTGATCGTCTGGGTGCCACAGAAGAGCAACTCGATTTCCCGATTATTTATGCCTCTGCCCTGGAAGGAAGAGCCGGTTTGGAAGCCGATAAACTGGAAGACAACATGGACAGCTTGTTTAAGCTGATTGTAGAAGAAGTTCCTGCGCCAGACGTTGATCCCGATGGACCACTGCAGCTTCAGATCAGTGCTCTCGATTACAGCTCCTATGTGGGAGTTATTGGTGTTGGACGTATTACCAGAGGCAAGGTAAAAACCAATATGCCGGTCGTGGTGATTGACCATGAGGGCAAGAGCAGAAAAGCTAAAATTGGTCAGGTAAAAACTTACATGGGGCTAGAACAGGTAGATGCATTGGAAGCTTCTGCGGGCGATATTATTTGTGTAACCGGAATACCAGAATTGAATATCAGTGACACGCTTTGTGACCCTGAAACACCGGAAGCACTTCCACCGCTTACCGTTGATGAGCCAACTATCAGTATGACCTTCCAGGTCAATGACTCTCCTTTTGCAGGGTTGGATGGCAAATACGTCACCACTCGAAATATCAAGGAGAGACTGGAGCGGGAATTAATTCATAATGTTGCCTTGCGCGTTGAGCCTGGTGACAGTGCCGACAAATTTAAAGTGTCCGGCAGGGGCGAGTTGCATCTGTCGGTGCTGATCGAGACCATGCGCAGAGAAGGTTTTGAACTTGCCGTATCACGCCCGGAAGTGGTGATTAAAGAAGTCGATGGTGTGATGCTTGAGCCTTATGAAAATCTGGTGGTGGACGTTGAAGAAGAACATCAGGGCTCAGTGATTGAAGAGCTGGGACTGCGCAAGGCAGAAATGATCGATATGTCGTCAGATGGCAGGGGACGCACGCGGGTTACATTCAATGTGCCTACGCGTGGGCTGATTGGTTTCAGGACACAGTTTTTGGGTATGACGTCGGGTTCAGGAATCATGACTCATGTATTCGATCAGTTTGGACCGATTAAAAAAGGCGATATTGCGACACGCAATAATGGTGTACTGGTTTCCATGGTAAAAGGTAAAGCGCTGGGTTATTCGCTGTTCACATTGCAGGAAAGAGGCCGACTGTTTATAGAGCCTAATAGTGATGTTTATGAGGGCATGGTTATAGGATTGCACAGTCGTGAAAATGATCTGGCAGTGAATCCGACAAAAGGGAAGCAATTGAACAACATCAGGGCCTCGGGCACTGATGAGAACATACTGCTTACGCCACCAGTAAGACATAGTCTTGAACAGGCCATGGAATTTATCGATAGTGACGAATTGGTTGAAATCACGCCAAATCATATTCGTTTACGTAAGCAGTACCTGACAGAAAATGAGCGCAAGCGGCAAAGTCGTGGCAGCGAGCTCAGATAAGCCTTAATCAGAGCTTCCTCGAGTGAATAATTATGTTGGCATTAATTCAGCGAGTTACATCCGCAAAAGTTGAAATTAATGAAAACTTGTCTGGTGAAATTGGCCAGGGCTTGTTGGTGTTTCTCGGTATCGAAAAAAACGATATGAATGAGGATGCAGACAGATTATTAAAAAAAATACTGGCCTATCGAATATTCTCTGATGCTGAAGAC
>JABIPQ010000150.1 GCA_018698975.1 Gammaproteobacteria bacterium | reverse complement strand
TACTAGAACCTAAATCTAGCGCGTCTACCAATTCCGCCACGTCCGCATTGAGGAGGATCCCGGGTATGCCGGGAAGGCGCGTATTATACCCGAGCCCGATTGATTGCCAAGCAGTACAGCTCTATTTGGGATAAATATCTTCCATGATTTAAAACAACTGCAGCAACTGGTTTTAATAGGATAATGGCCCGATGTGATTTCCGTAAATATATACCGGAGTGAATTATCCCATGCATGACATGTATTACCTGGCGATTATCTGGGGCGGCCTATTTATTTCCTATTTTCTGGCCGGCCCTACCAAACTGACACCGGTGCTTTTTTTCCTGGCCTTTGGTTCTCTGATGGTGAATCTGGGGATTCTTCCCCATGAGAGTACGGAGTTTATCCGCGGTTTTGCCGAGATAGGCATCATTCTGATTATGTTTGCTCTTGGCTTTGAGGAAGATACCTCGGCATTTGTGAAGGGCATCAAACGCAGCTGGGGAATTGCTTTATTTGGTGCTTTGGCGCCCTTTGCTGCGGCCTACCTAATTATCATGCATTACTGGGGTGAGCCCCGTCTGGCAATTATTTGTGGCCTCGCCATGACAGCTACTGCGGTTTCTTTGACCATGGTATCGCTGCAAAGTGAAAATTTGCATAAATCAGGTGCTGCTACCGGCATTATGACGTCGGCAATTCTGGATGACATAGCCTCCCTTGCGGCTGTTGCCATCATAATTCCCATGGCTACAGGAGATGCAGAAATAACACTTATCGGAGTGAGCGCCATTCTGATCAAGGCTGTTTTGTTTTTTTGCGTGATAACCCTTCTGGAATTAATTATTTTTCCTCATCAAAGTGATCTGGCTATATTCAGGGTATATCCCTTTATCAGACGTTTCGGGATGCGTGGAATCATCGGGGCCAGCAAGGGTGAACATGCCACTTTGGTAGTATTGCTGACAGCACTGCTGATTAGTTTATTGTCCTTTCAATTCGGTTTTCATCCAGCTGTTGGGGCCTATATGGCTGGCCTGATCATCAAACAGGAATATTTCCGTTTTCATCCCAAATCGAGCATTCCAGTTGCTGATTCAGAAGATGCAGGTTATGTAGATACCAAACGCATAATCGACAACGTGGCATTTTCCTGGATAGGTCCGGTATTTTTTGTAGAACTGGGCACCAAAATAACCTTTGATATGGATGTGCTGGTGGGTGTTATTCCGCACATCATTACGCTTACGCTGGGGATACTTTTCGCTCAAATAATTTCTGCTTCGCTAGCAGCACGCTATACCGGCAATTTTAAATGGCATGAAAGTATCATGATAGGTTTCGGTATGCTGGGCAGGGCAGAACTGGCTTTTGTGGTTATGGATATTGGCTATGTGCAGAACAGCGTAATTACCACGGATGCGTTTTATACGCTCATGGCAACGGCATTCTTCCTGAATGTCTCAGTGCCAGTCCTCATTAAATGGTGGAAGCCTTATTTTGCTGGCGAAAAACATCTGGTCCTGTCACTGGGTAAAAAGCGGCTTGAGTTGTCAAATTCCGATTCTTGAGCGCTGACACAAGTAAATTCTTTTTCACTCAAAGTCATTGTTATTGAAAGCTGATTTATGCCAATATCTATCATTGGCAGAAATTATAGATTGTGATTTGCTGATAGGAATTGCAAATGATTAAAATCAGAGAGCTTGAGTATCTGGACGCCATTGAGCGTCACAAACATTTCGGTAAGGCGGCTGAAGCCTGTCATGTCAGTCAGCCCACTTTGAGTGGGCAGATAATAAAGCTGGAAGAGCAACTTGGCGTTACTCTGATAGAGCGACATCGTCGCAATATCATGCTTACCCCCGCAGGTAATCAGCTGCTGGCAAAAGCGCGAAAGGTTCTGATTGCAGCTCATGACCTTGAAGTAACAGCAAAAAACCTGGGAGACCCTTTATCCGGAGAATTCCACCTCGGCCTGATTCCAACCCTGGCTCCTTACCTGTTACCGCATATTATGCCCGGGCTTATTTCTGGCTTGCCGCGTATGAATTTCTTTCTTCATGAACAGCAGACTAGCGATTTGATCCAGGCCCTGGACCAAGGAAAGCTTGATGCCCTGATTTTGCCCTGGCTTGATGACATGACTGACTTTGAGGCTTATGACTTATTTGAGGAGCCTTTCGTACTGGCGGTCAATAAAGGCCATCAGCTGGCAAAAAAGAAAAGAGTAAAACTGACCGACATTGCAGGTTGTCATGTGCTGACTCTGGAAGACGGTCACTGTCTGCGTGATCAGGCCCTGGGTTATTGCTTTAGTGCAGGGGCGGATGAGGACAAGCGTTTCCAGGCTACTAGCCTGGAGACCCTGCGCTATATGGTCGCATCAGGTATTGGTATAACCCTGTTGCCAAAGCTGTCTGTCATTGATCAGCGTGAAAATCCGGACATCGCCTATATTCCTTTCCAGCAACCCTCTCCAACGCGGCGTATTGTGCTGCTAATTCGGCAGAATTATACGCGCCTGGAAACGGTCCGTGAGATTGTGGGAGCAGTAAGAAAAAGTGTCAGGAATAATCTTAAACTCTGACTGCAGGACAGTATCCACTTTCCCTGATCAGCAAGAGTAATAAGTAAAAAAAATCAAATTGTTGTAGACGTACAC
>JABIPQ010000149.1 GCA_018698975.1 Gammaproteobacteria bacterium | reverse complement strand
TCAGCAGGAAAGTGTTCAGCCAGATATTCTGCAATAGTCGTTGCCTGGGCACCTGGTAAGTCAACCATGGCAGTGAATACATGTTTCCATTCTTCCGCAGAATCGTAACCCGCTGAAGTGACGATATTGAAAGAACTGTGACAACTGTAACAGGCAATTTCCACCAACTGCTTGCCATCCCCTTCAGGTAACTGGGGAATCTGGAATTGCGGAGGCTGTGCCTGACTGTTATTTATTACAAGCAAAAGTAGTGCTGGAAATATTTTGCGGATCATGGGTTTTGCTCCCCTTGAATTTTTCTTTTCTGAAAATGGATTAATTTAAGCAACTAACATTGCAGTTAATCATAATGCTCAATGCCTGCTAAATACCATAGTTTATGTAAATATCATGAAAATATGGAATATTGATCCTGAATCAGGTGAAAATGAATACCACAATTCAGGCGTTTATCACTCCACCCAACTTATCCAATAGCCTGCTAGAATGTCTGCAATAAGGTAATCCAGATTGTGAATTTAACGCATTAACTGTCCATGAAATTGACCATCCACAAATCAACAGTTCTCGCAGGCGCTGTATTAGTACTGGCGTTTTCACATTCTGAAACGTTTGCCCAGCTGTCGCTCACCACATCAGATAAAAATATTGTTGCCGCAATTTGCAGTAATCAAAGACCGCAATTGCCCGTGCTTACCGGACGAAAAAAACTGTTACTGGCAGAGTCGAGCGGGCAAAAACATGATCTTCATGAGCAGTTAAGCGGCAACATCAAAGCTAATTCCATGAATACTACCGGAGCGGTTGCCTGTCTCGACATTACACAGTCAACACTTGAAACCTGTAATTTCGGCCCACTTTTCCCAGGCATCCCCAGAGTACGTCAGGATTACGCGCTGAGCATCTATTCTGTCGAGCCATCAGTAGAAGGTTTTTTAACTTACATTGTTGAAGGCGAAGCGCCCCCGGCCTGCGAAAATGCCGGAACAATTGACAGTTCAGTTACAACAATTTCCGGTGCCTTGCCAAGTGGCGAGCTTGTCTATGATGCCCTCTCTTCTCTAATGCTTACATCAAGCGATAATGATGATGATGGCTATACAAACCTTGAAGAGTTCGTTCAGGGATCAGACCTGAGTGATGCCGATAGTCCCGGGATGGAAATCTCAGTGAGTGCTAATAACAGCACCAATTTAATAATTGCGGAAGGTGAAGCCATCACACTTTCTATCAGCCTGAATCCAGGCACCCTGCGCAGGGAACAGGCAAAATATTATCTCTATGCTGATTCATTGTCCGGCATATTTTCCTATTTTTACCCGCGCCGCTTTGAACCTGTTGATACACGGCAAATCTCAGCACAAGGACCTGCACTGCGTTTCAATGATGTACAAATCATTACGCTTCCCGCCCTTGGTGTTGGCGACTATGAATTTACTTTTGATGTAGATATTAATGATCAAACCAGTTTAAGCAGCAGCGCAAAAATCTCTGTTGTTCCCAATAATTGGCAGTTCACTGAAGTAAGCCTCGCCTCAGGTATCGACTATTCGCACGGATATGCCCTTTCCAATTCAGGGTCGAGTCATGATCGTCGTACCAATACTGCAGGAGTGGCAGCAGGCGATTATGATCAGGATGGCTGGGTAGACCTTTATATTGTCAGGGGCACTGTTGGACCTAATCAGCTTTTTCGCAATCTCGGCAACGGTACCTTCGAAGAGTCAGGCGCAGAAGCAGGAGTAGACCTTTCAGGACAGGATAATGCCGCAGCGACATTTGCAGATTATGACGGGGACGGTTTTCTGGATCTGATCGTGACCGGGGTCAACGGCACTCAAGTCACTCTATTTCGCAATGATGGTGATGGCACCTTTACAGATATAACGGAGTCCTCAGGAATTTCTGAAATGCCAATCAGCATGGGAGTCTCTTTTGCCGATTATGACAAAGATGGGGATCTGGATTTATGGATCAACCACTGGCTTTTTACCACCGACCAGGGATATTTGTGGCGCAATAACGGGGATGGCACTTTTACTGATGCCAGTCTTGCTGCGGGAATTCCTGACGGCCTGACAGCTGACTTCACCACAAATTTTTCCGATATAAATAATGATGGCTGGCTTGATCTTCTTATCTCTGGTGATTACGGCTCCAGCCAAATATTAACCAATGATAAGGATGGAACTTTCACTCTTGCCACTACTGATGTCATCAGTGATGAAAACGGTATGGGAGGAGCAGTTGGTGATTATGACAATGATGGTGACCTTGACTGGTTTGTGACCAGTGTTTATGACTTCCGAACGACCGTCGATTTTCCATGGGGCGTTACTGGAAACCGTTTTTATCAAAATGACGGACAGGGCAATTTCACCGATGTCACTGATGTCACAGGAACACGCATTGGCTACTGGGGCTGGGGTGCGTGTTTTGCTGACTTCAATAATGACAGCTGGCTGGATTTATTCCATGTTAACGGCTTTAGTGGCGGCGGAGATTCCAGTCTATCTCCCTTCACCGAAGATCCTTCGCAACTGTATATTTCGGATAAAAATGGCAGCTTTCTGGAAAGGTCTTTTGAACTGGAATTGAATGATCAGGGTCAGGGTCGCGGCATCGTCTGCTTCGATTATGACCGGGATGGAGACATCGATATTTTTGTTGCCAATAATCGACAAGCGCCATCATTGTTTCGCAATGATAGTAATGACATGAACAATTATCTGCACATCCAGCTGGAGGGTGAAGATTTAAACTCCGAAGCTGTTGGTGCCAGAATTTACCTGACAGAAAACGGACTCACCCAGATGCGTGAACTGCGTGCAGGAAGTAATTACCTGTCCCAGAACCCGGTGGAAGCCTACTTTGGACTCGGCACCCGCGACAAGGTAGCTGAAGTGCGCGTCGTCTGGCCATCAGGGGCAGAAAAAGTCCTGGAAAATGTTAATGCTAACCAGCTCCTTTATATCACCCATCCCTGAGACCCTTAACACGCTTCTTGAAATTAAACCTCAGACAAAAAAAGGCCGGATGAATTATTCAACCGGCCTTTTTTACATATTTTTTAAAACTAAGGAATTAAGCCAAAGCTTCCTTGGTTGTTTTAACAATCGCTGCAGCACATGCATAAGGACATGCATTGGATGCGGGGCGACGATCTTCCAGACGACCTTTCCAGCCATCTTCCACAGTACCAATTGGAATACGGATAGAAGCACCACGGTCAGATACACCATAACTGAATGAATCAATAGACTGAGTCTCATGCTTACCAGTCAGACGCTGATCATTATGTGCACCATAAACACTGATATGACGTTCAATATTTTTACCAAACTCTTCACAGATCTTGGTAAATACATCCTGATCGCCAGAGTCTCTCATCGGGCCATTTGAGAAGTTGGCATGCATACCTGAACCATTCCAGTCAGTATCGCCAAGTGGTTTTGGATGCCACTCAATGGCCATGCCATATTTTTCTGCAGTCCTTTCCAATAAGTAACGACCAAGCCAGGTTTCATCACCAGCTCTTTTTGCACTTTTGGCAAACACCTGAAACTCCCACTGACCGGCAGCAACTTCTGCATTAATACCTTCAACATTGAGTCCGGCTTCCAGACACAGGTCAAGATGTTCATCTACCATGGTACGGCCATAAGCATTTCTGGCACCTACTGAACAGTAATATGGTCCCTGAGGACGCGGGTAGCCGGCATGAGGAAATCCGGGAGGAAGATTCGTATCTGGATCCCAAAGGAAATATTCCTGCTCAAATCCGAACCAGAAGTCCTCATCGTCATCATCAATTTTGGCACGGCTGTTAGTGACATGAGCAGTACCATCAGCATTAAGTACTTCAGTCATTACCAGATACGCATTTCCACGATCTGGATCCGGAATGATGCAAACAGGCTTCAACAGGCAATCTGAATCGCCGCCTTCCGCCTGTCCAGTTGAGCTGCCATCAAATGACCACATAGGGCATTCTTCAAGAGTGCCACCGAAGTCAGACCTTACCATTGTCTTGCTTCTAAGGCCCTGTGTTGGCACGTCGCCATCGAGCCAGATATATTCCAACTTGGATTTCATGATGTTCTTTACTCCTAACATGTTTTTATAGGTTGAGTTCTCAGTTATGCAATTTGTGTACCTGACTAATGTTTTGTCACATAACGGTGCAGAAAAGTGCTCAAGTGTACCTCAGCAATTCTCTGTAAAAAAGAAAAAATACGATTAAACCTCGTGTTCAGGGCACTTAAGGTGCATCAAAAGATCAAAGAAGAATTTTTGTCACTTACCTGGGTAAATTCAACAATGCACTCCAATAACAATTAATTTGCACTATTATGATGCATACTGGCTCAGCTTTGGTGCACTTGTTGCTGGATTATTACTGAAGACACTCTTGTTTTGTTCTGTCAAAATACACCCTGCTGGCATTGTGAAGACAAATAAAACCGTCAATATTACTTTGCTCCGAGAGATTTCACCTTCATCTATCATACTTGAAATTATGCCGGAAATTTATGCCTGACTTTCCTGAACTTACTGTTAAAGAATACGCAAACGTCTACAAGGAAGATACCGACAAGCCCTTACCGACAAAAATCGATCCGAATCTGCGTTACGCCTTTTTCTCCACCATTGCCAAGGGCGGTAAATCCCTGATCAAGTCATGCAAGGATATGAATCTTGGTCGCGTAGTATGTTACAAAACACTGAAACCGGAATTTGCCGACGACCCCATTGAACAGCAACGTTTATTGCGTGAAGCAAGGGTTTCGGCAATGCTTCAGCATCCCAATACCCTGCCTACCTATGAACTGGGTCGCGATAATAATGGTCATTACTATTTCACCATGAAACTGGTCCATGGCTACACCCTGCGTGAAATTCTCGACTACCGTGATCGCTATGATTTGACCCAGCTAATTGATGTCATCATTCAGGTAGGACACGCACTGGAATACGCGCATTCACATGGCGTCCTGCACCGCGATATTAAACCTGAGAACATTCTTGTTGGTCCATTTGGAGAAGTTATTCTGATGGATTGGGGACTCGCAAAGGTCTGGGATATTGCAGGCACACAGGAGAGTCTGGGAGATGGGCTTCTCCCCGACACAGAGGATATTTCCATTACCGGGCAGGCCAAGTTACAGGGCACAATCTGTTATATGTCACCGGAACAAATCAAAAAAGACCCGGCAATTGATTGCAGAACTGACATCTATAGCCTGGCGGCTATTATCTATGAAATGTTAGCAGGCAAGACAGCGACCCAGGGTGAAACCATGGATGAATTGGTAAGAAGTACCCTGGATGATATCCCCGAACCTCCTTCCGCTTTTGTTGCTTATTACATTCCGGAAATTCTGGAAAAAGTATGTATGAGGTGTCTGAAAAAAGATCCCGACGAAAGAGTCCAGACTATGGGAGAAATGCTGCGACTGTTGCAGGAAACTATCCGTCTGGATTAAAGCCTTGCTCTATCCGGGTTTATCTTCAGTTCAGGCAATTTCTGCAAGGGCTATAGTAATGTTGTCCCTGCCACCCTGTCCTTTCGCCAGATCAATCAATGCTTGAACCCCTAGATCAAGATCCTTGCTTGAATCCAAAAGCGCCGCAAGCATTCTCTCTTCAGTGACCAGGTCACTGAAACCGTCTGAACAGACCAGCAGCAAATCGTCTTGCTTTATATCAACTTCCTCTCCATCCGGTCTGGTATATGGATTATTGCCAAGCATACGACTCAGAATACTTTTTTTATAACTTTGCCCCACTTCTCCCCGGGAAAGCATTTCCTGATAAAGGGTGTGATCCGTACTCAGCTGAGTGACTTTTTCTTTGCCACGGTCAATCAGATAAATTCTTGAGTCGCCCATCCAGGCAAAACAAGCTTTTCTCTCATCGATATAGACACAGGAAAGCGTAGTACCCATCTTGCTACCGGACATATGATTTTTCTTGTATTCAATTACCTGCTGATTGGCAAAAGTGATGCTGTCGATGAGTGTTTGAGTAATATCGGAAGTATCCTGAAGATAATCTTCACGAGTCAGGTACTGAAAACAACTTTCCACCGCAAGCCTGCTGGCAATTTCACCGTGCTCATAGCCACCGGCACCATCCGCAACAATAAGAAGTCTGTTGTCAGGATCAGTGAAGAAATAATCTTCATTGTTTGTCCTAACCAGACCGACATCAGTTTTAGCAATTATTTTCAGCATAGATAAGGCAAAGGATTACAAATCATTAAACCTTTTTAGCCCAAAAGTGAAATTTGATCTAGGGGAATCTCCTAGAAACGGAATGTTTTTGTATATTTAAGTGCTATCTCGGACTTTTCCCGGCTTAACTGGGAAAATGTTCCTTCAGAATCAAAGTTATAATTGATCACCACAAAAAGGTCCTCGCCGGCCTGCGGATTCCAGCGCAATCTGCTGTTAATTCCTACCGTACTGGAGGCATTATCATATTGCACCAGATTGACCCAGGACCATTTTGAATTGAAAGCATAGTTCGCATTAGCACTGACTAGCCGTACTGTAAAATCTCCCTGTGGCAATTCAATATCCTGATAGTTGTAACTCAAATTCAGGAAAAAATGTTCATCAGGGCGCCATTGCATACCAAATTCAAACTGACTTCGGTCACCATCATAAAACTCCCCGATATTAATTCCTATGGAGGGGGCAAAATTGCGCTGATTGGACACCTGTATTTGAGCATTGAGGTTGGTAAAGCTGTATTTTCCAGCAGGAATGACAATCCCGGGACGGATTTCAAAATCCTTGTTCAGGCCTTCCCGGTTTCTCGACACACCCAGTCCTATCTGGTCACCACGATGGGTATTCAGATTAATAAAACGGGTGAACAAATTTTCGCTGACCAGCTTACCTGTAGCCAGGTTGCGATCCTGAGTGAAACGGCCAAAAATATTGTAGGTGCGAAGAAGTGGATGGTCGACCAGAAAATGCCTGAATCTACCCATCAAGGAAAAAGATTCAATACCACGTTGATTGGCAAACCCCAGAGCAGGATTAAAGTCTTCACCGATATAGGTATAGCCAACATTCCCGCCAAAACCATTGCCCTGGGTATCCAGGTTAACTCTTACGCCATAAGCTTTGTCGTCGCCAGTTAAACCATCCGTATCTGTCTGTTGGTACCAGGCATTGCCGCGCATGGTATAGCGCCGCGAAAAACGGGTGTTCTGGTAGCGAAAGTCCATGCCCGCCAATGTATTATCAATAATACTATTGGGATTACCCTGAGTCACAATGGCACCAACGCTGGACTCGGAAAGCACATTCACCGCAGCTCTTCCCACAAATAAAGACTGTCCATCAAGAGTCGGAGTATCCCCCTGCTGAACCGCTAAAGCGCCCACATTCCATTGCCCTACGCGACCAGTCATTTTGAGGCCGGCATCAATATCAACCGGTTGTCCTGTTGCACTACTCAAACCAATGCGCCTGGAATAAAAGGGAATACCATTTTGATTATTATTAAAATTCCCGCCGCCACCCAGACCACCGAAACTGAAGATATCCACATCCTGCAAAAAGAAATCACGTTTCTCAGGAAAAAACAGGGAAAAACGACTCAGGTTTACTTGTCGGTTATCCACCTCAGTGGCAGAAAAGTCTGTGTTGAGTGTCACCGCCCCGGTGAGGTTTGGTGTGATCTTGTAAAACACATTCAGTGAGGGATCGACGCGATTATCGCTGACGCCACTGACATGATTTTCACCAGTCGCCATGGCAAGTGAGGGAATAATATCCAGACCCTTTCCCTGTCGAATGTCACGGATGCCGGTAATCAGCCCTGTAGTTGTCGGATTGATATTACGGTTGAAAGAAGACCATGCTATTTCTTCACGCTTGCGGGCGATGGTACGCGCAATAGTGAAACCCCAGTCTTCAGTAGTTGGATCAAAGTTGAGTGTTATAAAAGGTATCGCGACTTCTGCAGTCCAGCCCTCGTCATCAATCCGGCTTTCCACCAGCCAGATTCCGCTCCAGTCGCTGTTCAGATTATTAGGCTGATCATAAACGCCTTCACGCCGTATGCCATTGGGATTGACCTGAAACTGGTAGCCAGTTCGGCCATTATTAAAAGTATCCAGAATGAATTCAAAGGCATCATCGAATTGCATACCCTGCCCCTGAACCAGCTGACGGGCACTGATGCCTGAAGGGTCGCTGTCATACAGCCTGGCCCCCACATAAAAATAGCTGTCGCTATAAGCCAGGTAAAATTCGGAACGTTCAGTAGGCTCACCCTGATCTACTGGTGAAAATTGGTGCAGGTCAGAGATTACCGTGGCTGATTTCCATATCTCATCATCAAGTATGCCATCAATTTCAGGCGCCAGATCTGTACGGACAATTTCTATGCGCTTTCTGCCTGGGTTAGCGGAATCTGAAGACAAACCCACTTCCTGTGCAGTGAGCACAGGAATGTTCAGTACCATCAGAACTGGTAAAAAGAGAAGTCGATTCAGGAAAGAGGGTTTCTGGAGAGCTTTGCCTGAAAACTTGGTGTATTTTGCGTGCATTTGATATTAGCCTGACAGACAAAAATCACAAGACGCGAAGTATAACTACCTGATTTTAATAGTAAACAGAAAAACAACGAATTCACAATAGAAATTAGTGCAAGAGCAAATACCTAAACTGTGAAGGAACTCACAGTCCCGACCGGGCCAAAAGAAAGGAAAGTGGATAAAACCGGGATTTGAAGCATTAATCGAAAGAAAAGTTAGACCCTGATTACTCAATCCGGCACATAAGCCTGCTGAATACTGCGATGGGCATGATCCAGGAAGCGGGAAGGATCGCCAAAATCCTCAATATATGGATCAAGTAGACCCATGTTGACGATATCTTTTGGCCCCATCCCCAGATTCAGTTGCTCTGCCAGGTCAAGGTGCAGGTTGGTATACATGGCACGCATGCGCAGGATATCGGTGCCACTTATGATTGGTCCATGTGCAGGAATAACCACGGTATCTGAGCTAACCACTGAACTGAGCGTTTCATAAGCACGCAACAAACCGCCCATCCAGGAACCATGCCGAATATCAAGAACAGGCCACTGGCCAGAAGTAACCGGACCACCTGCAACAAGCGTGTCCAGCATGGGGAAATAAAGAAAAATATCACTGTCCGAATGGGCCGCTGGTAAATACCCATAAATGATTTCCTGACCCGCAAACTTCATGGTGCCGGTGTTACGAAGTGTTTTGCCAGGAAGACCCGCAGTAGCCATAGGGCCATAACGCCCCTCATATAGTGAAGACATTACTGAATTCTTCAGAAACATCGCTGTTTTTTCATGGCCAATTATCTCGGTCCCTTCTGCCCCCAGCCGCTCATTGGAACCAGTTTGTTCCGGATGCCAATGGGTATTTATCAGGGTATGGATTCGATCCTGACCAATAGTGTTGTACACAGCATCCAGCAAGACATCCGAGTGTTGTGACAGCCCACCATCGATCATCAGGGCACCGTTTTCATTCATGCCAGGGAGCGTAAATACATTACAACCTGCCCCCTGCAACACCCATGCATAGCCTAGCTCGACCAGGGTAATTTCTGTTTCTGCAGTTTGGGCATTGACCAGTGGGGGAAAAACGCTACCCATAGTGGCAGCACCCAGAGCACGGGTGCCGGTATTAAGAAAATTCCTGCGCGAATAATTTGCTTTCATTATATTTTACTACTGATGATCAAAGGAGCCGGGTACCAGGGCATGACGCTCTGCTTCCGCATCCAGTGGAAATATATTCCAGGGGTAAAAGAACGGTGGTCCAACATTAGGCCAGAATGGTGTTATCTCCAGTTCTTCACTGGCACCAAGGCTGCGCAACAATTCAGCCATTTTAGTATTCGGTGGCTGACGTGTACCTGTGAAAGTAATTGCCCCACGCGACTCCGCATAATCCAGTGCCGTCAGCCCATCGATGTCTTTGCCATCTATATCCGCTCCGGCTTCTACCAGCGCTTTAACCATCTGCTCATTCCTCGACCGGACAGCGTAATGCAAGGGGGTTCCTCCGCGGGCTCTCTGCAGATGATGAGGGACCGCCCTGACATTCAAATCTACTCCAGCTTCCACCAGCATTGCCAGACCCTCCACCAGTAATTCCCGGTTGCTCCGGGCACCGGCCAATACAGATACAGGTGTTTGCAGGTCGGCTTGGGGCATATCCGCCTGGGCACCGGATTGCATCAGCAATTTCATCAACTCTACATCACCATTGCTAGCGGCGCGGATCAAGGGAGTAGTGCCCCTGGAAAGTGGGCCGCCGCGTGCGCCAGCAGGTCGAAAAAACAACTGCATATTCGGGTTGGCACCGGCCTCCAGTAACATTCTGGCGATGGTCAGGCCATCGCTTTGATTAAGTATGCCATCTACCTTCAGACCGGATTGATTTCGGCTACCTGCTATAGCCAGCAGGGGAGACTGGCCGAACTTGTCCCATTGTTCAACATCGGCACCGGCCTCAATAAGAGTTTTTGCTATATCCCAATTAGTGTTAATGATGGCCAGAAGAAGTGGAGAAACTCCATCAGGATCTGGCAGATCCAGATCTACTCCATGATCAAGAAGCACTTCAACACAGGACTTGCAGTTTTCCCGAATTGAATACATCAGCGGTGACAGTCCTCCGCTGTCCAGACGTTTTGCACGACCCTCAGCGGTGACATGGCTATTGTAATCGCGAACCACAGAGATGGCGTTGATATCGGCCCCTTGGCGGACAAGGAAATCCATCATGGCCGGGTGACGCCTCGCGGAAGCCCACATCAATGCCGTCTGCTGACCCCACCCCTCTTGGGCATCAATGGTCGCTCCATTCCTGACCAGCATTCTGGCGGCATCCACATCACCGGTTCGGGCAACCAGCATCAGCGCAGTTTGGCCTTCCGGGTTAGCTGAATCAGGATCAGCACCTGCATCAAGTAGCATCTCAATCAAATCAACGTGGGCTACTTCTGCTGCCAGCTGCATGGCATTGGCACCGAAGTTGTTTGCTGCATTGACATCAGCACCAGCACTTATCAATTGGCGCACCTTTTCTACGTCCTGATCATACACCGCCCATTGCAGGGAAGTGCTGCCATCAGGACCGCGCTCATCGACATCCAGATTGCGCACAATTTCTCCCAGAGGAGAGGGTACTTTCAGGGCTTCAAAATTCTGGGCGCACACTAAGGTAGTGCCAGCCAGCGCGAGGATGACGAGGGTCACCTTGCCGCTAATTCGAAATAAATTCATATCAAACTTCCGCAAAGGGACCTGTGCTGTCAGCAAACTCTTCTAATTGAACTCCGGCACGATCCAGCATGGTATGAAGTAAGTTGGCATGAGGAGTATCCTGCGGATAATGCAGGTGCTGCCCACCCTTGACGCCCCCGCCATGGCCAATCAGTGCAGATGGCAGGTGGTCGGCCCCGTGCACATCGCTGTTGCCCATATTGCTACCAAACAAAATGATGGAGTTGTCGAGGATATTGCCTTCAACGTCTTCCATCTCTTTCAGGCGCTGGGCAAACCTGACCGCGCGCTCGGTCTGATGACGCTGAATGCGAACCAGTTGATCCCATTTGACCGGGTCTTCCTGATGATGTGAGAGCGGATGGAAGGACTCTGATATACCCAGGTTATCGAATACTCGCATACTGGCTTCCTTGATCATGCGCATGGAAGCAATGCGGGTCTGGTCGTTCTGGAAGGCCAGAGCGATCATTTCAAACTGAATATCCAACAATTCAGTGAAGTCATCAGGCGGTCCAAGGGGTGCATCCGGCAGGCCAGTGAGTTCACGCGCGCCCTCTTCCAGTTTCTGAATACGACTTTCCACTTCACGAACAGATTCCAGGTAATCAGACACGCGTATTTGATCAGCAGCGCTCAGTTTGCGGTTCAGACTGGCAGTGGATTCACGGACATAATCCAGCAGACTACGGGATTGGTCCAGAATCTGGATGCGTTCATCATATGTGTCACCCTGACCGAACATGGTGTAAAAGACTTTGCGGGGATTGCTCTCCAGCGGCAGAGTCTGCTGGGGGGTTCGATAGTTAATCGCTCCTCCTGGCTCACCACATAATTCCAGTGATGGCAGCGGTGTCGTCTCACCAATAATTCTGGCTGCAATCTGGTCGGCAGTCATACCTTTAATGCCTGCTGCACCTCTGTCCCTGTCTCCGGGAGCCACACATGACAACCAGGTTTGCTCAGTGATGGAGTGAGGCGCCGGCCCATTTTCGGCGGCCTTGTTGCGCAGCCCGCTAACCACAGTGGCATAATCATGGAGTGGCTCCAGTGGCTTGAGGATGTTCGAATAATCGAAATCAGTGCCAGTGAGTTTCGGCGCCCATTCATGCTCAACTGCACCATGGGGGAAATAGATAAAGCCAAGACGTGGATAGCCGTTAACAGCTTGTGCCAGGGCGGGTGTCATGGCATCAAGCATTGGCAGGGCAATAGACGCTCCAGTCCCTCTCAAGAATGTTCTACGTGAAAGATGTTTTTTGCTGATAAACATGGTCGTTTCCTGTTTCTTTCTAACTTAGTAATTATTTAATTAAAGTGATGCCTGTTGTGGTGTATCTGCTTGACTTGCACTGAGCATACTCTCACGCATGCGAAAAGCATCGCTGCTGACAATATTAAATACGATGGACTCAAAGCGATAATCATCCTGCTCTGATGCACGCACAATCTTTCTTACTGCGGGCATATCCTGATATTCGACCAGCCTGCCCAGAGCATAGGTCATCAGATGCTCGGTAAGGGATTGTACAAACTCGTCAGAGCGAGTCACAAGTGCAGTCACTAAATCCCCGGGGCTGGTGATCCTGGTGCCATCGGGAAGAACACCGGATGCGTCAATCAAAGAAAGCGTATCCAGATCATATTCCTGGAACTGTCCAACCGTATTAAAATTTTCCAGGGCAAAACCAAGCGGGTCAAGAACTCCATGGCAAGTATAACAACTTGGGTTCTCACGATGCTGTTCCAGTCGGGCGCGCAATGTCTGCGGTGCCTGCCCCGGCTTCTGCGCTAAATCTGTTTCTACATTGGGCGGCGGCGGTGGTGGCGGTGAAGCCAGTATCCGCTCAAGAATCCAGGCCCCTCTTAAAACAGGCGATGTCCTGTTGGGATTAGCTGTCAACATCAGGATAGCTCCTTTCCCCAGCAAACCTTTACGATATTCATCGTCAAGGCTCACTTTTCGAAAGGCACTGCCTTTGACATTTTCTATGCCGTAATGGGCAGCCAGTCGTTCGTTGAGAAAGGTGTAATCTGAATCCAGCAGTCTTACTACAGACTGGTCGCTGCGCAGGATACTATCAATGAACAAACTCAATTCCTGCTTGAACATGGGTCTGGGATCCAGGAAACGACTGGCATAGCGGAACAACCCTCCGTTAGGCGAAATTTCATCCAGCTTGGCAAGGTTCAGCCACTGAAAGGCAAAATCTTCCACTAATGTTTTTGCTCGGTCATCGGCAATCATCCGGGAAATCTGTGCTTTAAGTACAGCGGGCTCACCAAGTTTTTTTTCATTAGCCAGCGTTAATAATTCTTCATCGGGCAAACTGCTCCACAAGAAAAAAGAGAGGCGTGAAGCCAGCTCAAGGTCTGACAATAAAATACTTTCGCCTTCCTGTGCTCCCCCTTCGGCACGGTAAATAAAATGGGGACTGACCAGAATGGCACTGACCGCTTCCTTGACGCTGGCTTCAAAATCCCGGGAAAGGCGACTGCTCTCAAAGAAACCTACCAGGCTATCTACATCCTCCTGCTCCAGCGGACGACGAAACGCACGCTCCGCCAGGTTGGTGATGATTTCTGTAGCACAGGTTTTTTCTTCGGCACTTTCCCTTGGGTAGCAAACAAAAATCCGTTTGCGCGATGCCGACTCGCTCATGCCCGTCACTTTTAGCGGCCCACGAATCTGCAGGGCATGCACTTTATGTATCCTGCTCTGCCCGCCTTCCAATGCTAATGCTGGTCTCCTGTCATCACTTTCCGCAAAGCTGCGCTGCAAAAAAGTTACTGTGATAATGTGCTGTCCGGCCGTGGCATTAAACCGGATACCTTTCAGCCTCAGGTTGATTCTTGAAACCGCATCGGCCTGTTCCTGGTCGATGGCTTCGTGATCATCATCCCCACCGAGTTCAGTGCGGAAAATCTCTTTACCGTCCAGCAAGGCTATCACCGTATTTTTGAACTCCATGTTAGGTACTTCCCTGCCAAGCGCCAGGTCACCGATATTCAGTTCATACTCACCATCTGCCATGAAGTTGTAACGAATACTCATGCCACCGCGAGTACCAAAAGGCATGCCGGCCATGTGGCTCTGCTGGACGCCGGTACCGGGTGTGCCCCTGGCTGGCAAAGAAATAATCATATCTGCCTCGCTACCAAAGGTTTCCATGATGGGGATCGGCCTGCGATCGCCGATGGCATTATGCGCAATGGTTCTGGCCGCATTCAGGTACTGGTCAATAAATGTGGGAGAAACCTGAAGTGCAGCCGCATTATTATCAAAGCCCCCTTCCAGATCATCCTCTGGCAACAGCGCGCCCGCATCTATTTCCAAGGCCAATAAATCCCTGATTGCGTTTTCATATTCCCGACGGTTAAGCCGACGCAAGGGAACATTACCTGCAGGAGGGTTTCCGGCCTCCTCATCAATGGTGTTTTCCAGCCAGGCTACCAGCGCCTTGAGTTCACTTTCTTCAGGTCGATCGGCACCCGAGGGTGGCATATGCCCGCCTTTCAAACGGCGGATTGCTTCTTCGAAGACTTCTGCTTCATGGGATATTTCCCCTGCAGACATCAGGTTAAATGCCACGCTTCCAGCCCAGTCTTCGTCGTTATGACACTGGTAGCAGTAATCTTCCACTACCTGCCACTGACTTGACTCATTTGCTGCCCAGGCAGACATCGGTAAAGCTATTGATAAACAAGCCACTGATAAGCTGATTATGGGAAATACAAGTTTTTGAAAACGTTTATACATATTCTGTGTGCCGTGTTATGTGCCGTGTTAATTGATGCTTTCTACTTCATGTTATCTATTGATGCTATCTACTTCCAACTACATGACCTGTTGATTTTATTGGTGATTTAGCAAAATTTTCGATGAAATCGTCTTGATCAGTTAAATTCTGCGTGAGAACCTTGCTATTGTCCACTATAAGCCACTGAATATAAGGGAATTTCAGGATGTCTATTGTAGGCAAGTTATTGTTTTTTTAGTTGCCATGGATCAAATCACCAACCCCTTTCCTGTTGCCAAAAAAAACCACCGATGCCTTTCAGGAAACGATGGTTATTAACGATCATAAGAATGCTCTCATGCTCTCAAGCATACTCTTAATGCTCTGATAATTTCATACTGCTATTCTTCTTCAGTATGAAGGTCTTCAGGAACATCGACATCCTCTGGCGGCGCCAAAGGAGTCGCATTTAAGGCCTCTATGGCCTGCGCGACAATGAACCATCGAATCGCCTCACTGTCTTCATCAGATAATTGATCGGCAAAAGATACCATGCCTTTGTCAGCTCTTATGCCGTCGATAACTACCTGCTTGAAAGCTTCCTCGCTATGCAGCATGGGGGAAACCATCAGGTTAGGAAAATTTGCGCCACGCTGCTGGCCTCCGATGCCATGACAGACTGAACAGTACTGCCCATAACTTTCACCGCCAGCGGCAACAACTTCCGCACTGGCTAGAAGTTCTGGTGGATTAAGTTCACGCGGAGTGTATGTCAACGGCTCAGGCAGTTGTGCATCCCCTCCCTGGGTAAATACCAGCAACCTGGAATAATTTGGCGCGAAATAATTTCCGGCCTGATTGATGCCCACACTGGCAGCAATATATTGTTTTCCATCCAGCTCATAGGTAATAGGCGCAGCCACCATGCCTGTCTGGGTATCAAATGCCCAAAGTTTGTCACCAAACTGGGTGTCATAGGCACGAAACTCATTGGTATTGTTACCCCCGCCTGAGAAAACCAGACCACCACCAGTACTTAGCACACCGCCAGTTGGACCTGAATTTTCCTCACTACGCCAGATCTCTTCTCCTGACACCGGGTCCCAGGCAGAGACATAGCCAACAAATTCGCGGGGAGCATCGGGGTTATCACGGTAATAAGTGAAGTTGGCACCCATATTAATGGCCAGATTGTTACCGTCCGGGTTCGGAACAAAATTTGCATCACTTTGCATGGCAAAATAAGCACGTTGCGTGGCTATATAGATATAACCTGTGTCAGGATTCCACGCATTCGCATGCCAGCCGTGGCCGCCTTGTACACCGGGGGCCAAATTATAGATATTTTCAAAATCATAACGCGCTTCCGGCACCTCTATGGGGCGTCCGGAGGCCAGATCAATACCTGTCGCCCAGTTCACCTCAGTAAAAGGATAACCTCTCAACAGTTCACCTGTGCCGGCATCAATCATATAAAAGAAACCGTTCTTGTTAGGCTGTGCAACCACATGACGCTCAATGCCATCCACTTCAAGATCCAGCAGCATCATTGGGCTCATGGCATCATAATCCCATGTATCACCCGGCGTGGTCTGATAGTGCCAGGCGTACTCGCCGGTATCAGCGTCCACTGCAAGAATGGAAGCAACGAAAAGATTGTCACCACCTTCAGGATCTCTTGCCCGCTGATCCCAGGGTGTGCCATTACCCGTACCAAAAATCACCAAATCATTCAGCTCATCATAAACAATGGCATCCCACACAGTGCCACCACCACCCAGCTCCCACCATTGACCACTCCAGGTAGCTGCTGCCAGTTCCATTTGAGGAGTTTCAAAACCCAGTTCCGGATTGCCCGGTACGGTATAAACACGCCAGAGATCTTCACCAGTTTTTGCATCATAGGCACCGAGATAACCTCGCGCGGTTTTTTCACTGCCAGAATTCCCGATAAGTACCTGGCCTTTGATAATTCTAGGCGCACTGGTAATGGTGTATTGGGCATCAGGGTCAACAGTGAGTTTGCGCCATTCTTCTTCACCGCTGTCAGCATTGATAGCGACGATATATCCATCCAGAGTGCCCAGATAAATATTGCCTTCAAACGCCGCAATACCGCGATTAACAATGCCACAGCAAACCTTGGTGACAATTTCGCGGTTGGTTTCAGGATCATAGTGCCAGAGCAGCTCACCAGTTCTGGCATCGAAAGCATTAACCATGCTCCAGGCTGTAGAAACATAAATCACGCCATCTATATATAGTGGCGTGCCCTGTTGAGAGAGGTTGATATCGTAATCTGCATACCAGGCCAGACCGAGCTCATTGACATTATCTCTGTCGATTTCATCAAGAGGACTATAATGACGCTCATCATAAGTACCGCCAACCATCATCCACTGACCTGGTTCATTATCCGCATTCAGCAATCGATCCTGAGATACGTTTGCTGCCACACGTGATGATGCTGCAGAGGAGTCATTGGTAGCGCCATCCTGTACGCCAGACTCAGCGGTTTCATTATCAGCGGGAGAACAGCTGGCGATTCCTGCCAGCAGTAGTAGAAGTGGTAATAAGCGCTTATAGATCATCTTAGCCCCTTGAATGTTTTCTATTATTTTTTCTGTATTTTTTTTGAATTAAAGCTTATGCAAGAATATTCCAGCGTCTTACTCTACTTATCTGAATGAGCACAAATTTACTGGATTTTGACTTTAAAAAAAGAGCAGCCAAGCCACTCTTTTATACTTCCATCATTCCATCATTCCATACTTCCGTACTTCCATACTTAAAGCTTTTCATAGCTCTACGATATGTTATTTCTTTAATATAAGAAATATGAGCAATATGTAATATATGAAAGTTTACTGTGCTTCAGCAATATCTTTCATATTTACCAGCATACCTTCAAACATGCCCCGGCGTCTGGCCATATCAGCATCCTTGGCTTCCTGATTTTCCAGATTGGAAACATCATAAACCAAAGTGTAAATCATCTTCGACGTGTTGCCGCTAACTGGCCTTGCTTCCATAAAACCATGGTACAGATTATAAAACTGCCCTTCCTGAACAGGCTGGGTATAGCCGTATGACAAATCTGTTTGTGCGACCAGAATCTCTACAATACGACCACCAAGCAAAACACGAACTGTCCCCATATCACCATTGCCTGAAGTTATTTCGCAATCAAGGCCACCCCACTCAGCAATATCGCAGTAGTCTCCTACTGCTGCCCATACATCTTCTGCTGATTTGTTAATATCAATTTCCATTTCGATATTTACATA
>JABIPQ010000148.1 GCA_018698975.1 Gammaproteobacteria bacterium | reverse complement strand
CTCTGTTGGAACAGATTAGGTAATAGTTACAAGGTACAAGGTACAAGGTACAAGGTACAAGGTACAAGCGTAGGCTGGATAAGCGCGGTGCCATCCGGCAGAAGTTGAAAGTTAAAAGTTAAAAGTTAAAAGTTAAATATGATATTAAGAAAATTCATCTGTGCGTTTCTCCTGCTGCTTTTTGTTGCGCCTGTTTTTAGTGCGATTCAGGAATATGCCTTTGAGTCCGAGCAGGAAGAAGATCGCTTCAAAAAGCTCACTTATGAAATGCGCTGTCCGAAATGCCTGAATTCCAACCTGGCGGGATCTGATGCGCCTATTGCGGCTGATTTGCGTCAGGAAATATATAAGCAGATTACTGAAGGACGCAGCAATGATGAAATAATTGATTTCATGAGTAGTCGTTATGGTGATTTTATTCTTTATCGTCCCAGGCTTACCCTGGCTACTTTTTTTCTCTGGTTTGGGCCAGCAATCTTGCTGGTGGCAGGGCTTTTCATCGTCAGGCGTATGTTGCTGGCCAGTGCGTTGGTGCAACAAAATGAAACAGCTCTATCCACTGATGAACAAGAAACCCTCCGCAAACTTCTCGAAACCAAATCGGACTGATTATTCATGACTACCTTCTGGTTATACAGTGTCATTCTGTTGCTCATTGCCTTGTTGTTTATTCTTGTTCCTGTGTTGCGATACCGGCCGGTGATAAAAACGGCTGACAGTGAAATACGTAAACAAAAAAATATTGAAGTGTTTCAGCAAAGTCTTGCCGAGCTGGAGCAGGACAGAAAAGAAGATATCATCACTGTCGATGAATTCGAAAAGCTGAAAACAGAATTGCAGCGTAGTTTCATGAGCGACATGGATGATGAGAAGTCCAGACTGCAGAGCAATTCGGGTAAAACGAACAAGCTCATACCAATGTTGTGCCTGTTGTTTATTCCTCTGTTCAGTTATTCCCTGTACGAAGTAGTGGGTTCTGCCAGAGATCTTGAATTGCCACAAATTCTGCAGGCACTTGGAGAGGCAGAAACAGCGGAACAACAGTTGCAGGGCTTGAATCGTCTAGCAGAGGTTTTGCAGAAGCGCTTTGATCGCCATGATGATGATATCCAGAATGGTTATATGTTAGGGACTTTATATCTGGAGCTGGAAAATTTTCCCGGAGCGATAAGAACGTTTCGTGCCATGACAGAAGTGATGGAAGCCAGTCCTGATAAAGCGACAGTACTGGGACAATTGGCGCAGTCCATGTATCTGGCTGCCGAATCGCAGATTACAGCGGAGGTTCAGCAGGTCATTGATCAGGCCTTGTCGATGAACCCAAATGAATATGCAGTGATGAGTTTGCTGGCCATTGAATCATTTATTAATGAAGATTTTGCCCAGGCTTTGACCTATTGGCGCAGGCAATTAATACAAATGGATGCCAACAGTCAGCAAGCCGTAGTATTAAGAAGTCGCATTGAGCAGGTTGAAGCCCTGTTGCCGGAGTTTGCCGCTAGCGGTGCTTCGCCCGAGGCGGCTGATGGTCCATCCGTGACTCTGCTTATCGATATAGATGATTCCGTCAAGGATTTGGTGGATGATTCCATGCGGCTTTTTGTTTATGCACGAAATCCTGCTATGCCAATGCCGCTTGCTGCGGATAATCTTGCATTGCCTGAGTTTCCCTTTGAAATCACACTGGACGATTCCATGGCAATGATTGCCAACATGACTTTGTCCACTGCACAGAACGTTTTGGTAGGCGCACGACTTTCACGCTCAGGAGGGGCTATAGCCCAGCCCGGGGATATTCAGGTAGTTTCTGAATCTTTTGTTCTTGCGGATCAGACAGGGCCCATAATACTGACGATAAAAGACATCGTTCCTTGAAATTCTCAATATAGTTTTATGAAGCTTCTTTATAAAACTGTTTAAATAACCTTGCTTCGAAAAGGATAAATATCTGCCCTATGTCGACTAGGTCAGCAGGTAAATTTTCATCGCTGCGCTCTGCTTTCTCTAATCGTAATTATGCGATTTACATGAGTGGAAACAGCATTTCTCTGATTGGCTTCTGGATGCAGCGATTGGCTGTATCCTGGCTGGCATGGGTGTTGTCTGAATCTGAATTCTGGGTAGGGGCGGTTGCCTTTGTTGAAATTGCCCCGCTGATTTTGATCACACCAATGTTTGGTGTTTGGGCTGATCGCTTTGACCGCAAGACCATGGCAGTGATTGCCCAGATTTTGATGATGTTGCAAGCATTTGTTCTGTTCTTTCTGGCCTGGCTTGATTTGCTCACCATTGGTTTATTATTTTGTCTTGCCCTTGCTGAAGGTGTGCTTCAGGCGGCTTACCAGCCAATTCGGTTGTCAATTATTCCCAACCTGGTCAAGAAAGAAGATCTGGTCAGTGCCGCTGCATTTACGGCGGTAGCATTCAATGTGGCCCGCTTTGTCGGGCCGGCTTTGGCCGGAGTAGTGATGACCTTGTCCAGCCCGGCAATGGCGATATTGTTTAATGCAGTGAGTTATCTGCTGATTGTTATTGCCTGGTGCTTTATCAAGGTTCCTCTGCGGGTTAAAAGAACCGAAGCCCATTCATTTACCGGTGATATTCGTGCCGGTTTCTTTTATGTGCTGGATAAAAAAGCCCTGTTTTATTTATTTGTCCTGCTCACTGTGGTTTCCCTGTTTATCCGCCCCGTGGCATTTATGTTATCGGCATTTGTAGGTGCTGTGTATGAGTCTGGCGAACTTACTCTGGCTCTATTCACTTCTGCTATGGGTATTGGTGCAGTGCTTGCAGGCCTGAAACTCTCGATGGACGGTCAAATCCGTGGTCTGGTCAGGGATATCCTGTTGATGACACTGCTGGCAATAATTGCCCTGATTGCTTTTGCTTCCATAAAAACAACGTGGCTGGCAGCAATTTTGCTGTTTGTTTTCGGTTATGCGGTCACTATTGGTAGTGTGGCAGGACAGACACTGGTGCAAAACAGTATTGATGATGAAATGCGTGGCAGAGTACTGAGCTTGTGGGCAGCCTTTACACGTGGAGCTCCGGCAATAGGGGTATTGTTAATAGGCTGGTTCTCAAATCAATACGGTTTGATGATTCCAAATATTATTGCGGCATTGCTTTGCTTTGTAGGCTTGTTAATCATGATGGGGAAAAGACGTGAGATGCGTGCTTTTTTCGAAGTATAAAACGGCAAGTCAGGCAGGCAGAATTTGTGTATTATTTTGCAGAACCAAGCTCAGGTAAACATTATGAATCATAGATCGGCTTTTACCCCGTCACGCATCAGAATTCAGAGAATCACATTCCTTTGTTTTTTATTGGCCAGTGTTGTTTCGCAGGCGCAGGAATGGCAAGTGGGAAGGTCATCAAGTGGGGCAGTAATATCCGCGATTGGTTATCAGGTCGATGAGCAATTCAGACCTACTGTTGTGCTAATCGGTGGCCTTGATGGTGGCGGTGAATCAAGTACAAAAGTGCTGTCTGAATATGAACGTTATCTGGAACGACCCAAAGCAGAGCAGTCTTTTAATCTAATAGTTATACCTGATGCTAATCCAGATGCTGAGCAATTGCAGTTTCCTCCTGTTGGCAGGGGCTATTCAGATAATCCTGTTTCTTTTTCACTTTGGCGCTGGCTTGGCACTCATGGCCCGGACCTTGTGTTGATTGAAAGTGGAATTGATTTTGATCTTGCTGATGCCTTGAGCAATACAGTGGTTGCAGGTGTTGGTTATGTACCTGCTCTACATTTGTACAATAAGCCTGAAGAGTTGAGCATGATCATGGATGAGCTGGATAATCTGCCATATTCTGCGGCCCATGAAATGCTTGATCAACGTCTGATGCGCTCACCCACACAGTTTGCAGAACAACTTGCCCGTTATTATGGGCATGATTTTTCATGGCCCGTGTACATTCCAGGTATGGCGCTGATTGGCAGAATGCGTCTGGGTTATCTTGCTGACGTTACGCAGGTCATCAGTCCTTATCTGAACGGGGAAGTCATCAATATAAATTCATCACTGGTTACAGCCGGTCATCTGGTGTTTGCCGAAATGGCCGAACGTACCGGGGATCAGGCATACCTGGCATTGGCAAAAGGTGCTGCTGATATGGGTTTTGATGCTGACGGCAATATGCTGGAAGCGATGCCTATGCATGGAGAGATGAGTGATGCCTATTTTATGGCGACCCCTTTGCTCACCAAGGTGGGAAAGCTGACTGGCGAAAATAAATATTTTGATCTGGCGATACGCCATATTCGCTTTATGGAAAAGCTCGTTCATCGCCCTGACGGTTTATACCGTCATTCACCGCTTAGCGATGCGGCATGGAGTCGGGGCAATGCTTTTCCCGTCCTGGGTCTGGCGCTGGCCTTGAGCGACTTTCCAGAGGATCATGCGGATTACCCTGAATTGAAGTCCCTATACCAGTCGCTGGTAGAAACCCTGGTGCAATATCAGGATATGGATGGCATGTGGCATGAGGTGATTGACTATCCTGGCTCTTATGCAGAACTTAGTGCTACGGCCATGATTGCCACTGCGATTAAACGGGGTGTCTCAAGGGGCTGGCTGGATGAAGATTATTTGCCAGTAGTGAACAAAGCCTGGCGTGCTGTGCTGATGCGTAGCAGTTCACAGGGCTATTTTGTCAATGTTTGTGAATCGACAAATAAGCAGGAAACGCTGGAAGATTACTTGAATCGGGAAGCCTTGACCGGCCCCGATGAAAGGGCCGGAGGCATGCTGATGATGTTTGCCACTGAAATGGCAGAATTGCGTTAGGAGCTCTCTCTTAAGTATCTGTTAAAGAGTTTTTCCGCGTCTTATAAGCTTATAAGCTCAATTTACCTTTGGCTTTATTGATCACTTTTATAAAAGATTCAACCAGCGTTTCATTTTTAAAATCAGCAAATTCACCGGCATCCATAAACATGCCATGTTCCTCGCAGACTTCATATTGGATGTGCTGCTGATCAGGAAAGCTGTCAGAGGGGATCTCAGAGCATGAAAGATTTGTATGCTTGTATTCATATCTTGACACTTTAATTAAGCAAAGGTTTGCATACAACAGGCAATTCCCCTTTATTGCTAATGCTCAATAACTGGTTGAATTTAAAACACTATGTCTGGAATAAACAGGGAATAAGACTTACCATTGAGTGTCAAATTTAATACGTTTTTTTGCACATTTTTTCAATGAAGCGGAATTAAAATATAAATACAGGTCCAGGTGGCGGTCTGTTTCGTAACCACTTGAATAAAAACAGTTATTTTGTCACTGTCTCGGCAAAATCATGACATTCTTTACTGTCTGATTGATAAGTAATTATGGGAAAAAGATGAGAATAATACTCAACATAATCACCATGACTGTGCTGCTAATGTCAGCGAGTAGCTTATTGGCGGCAGAAAGCTTCAGCATTTCCAGTATTTCTGAGCATATTTATCTGGTGAAAGGGCCTGGGGCGAATACTTTAGTGGCGGCTGACACCGACGGTCTTATCCTGTTTGATGGTGTCCCCGCGCAGTATGCTCGTGAATATCTGGGTTTTGTCAGGGAAGAGACCGGTGTCGACAAAATCAAGACACTCATTCTTAGCCATTGGCATCCCGAGGTGACTGGTTTGAATTCGATGCTTGGACCCCAGGGAGTAGAAATCATCGCCCACGAAAATACCAGGCAGTGGCTAGGCACAACTATCAGGGAGAGAGGTGAGACAATCGTTCACACGCCTATGGCTGCAGAGCAATTACCTAATCGCACTTTTTACTGGGGAGAACTAAGTGTTCCCTTCAGGGATGACATAATTGAAATTGCCTATTTACTGCAATCACATACTGACGGCGATATTTATGCCTACATCAAGGACGCCAATGTGCTTTATACCGGCCCGGCAATTCTCGCAGATAGCTGGGCTGCAGTGGATGAAACCACCAATGGCTTTATTGGCGGCCTAACGGATGCCTATGACACGCTGGGAAATCTAATTGATGAAAATACGATCATTGTTCCAGCCAGTGGCAAGCTGTTAAACAAAACGGAATTTGATGACCAGGATGCTCTGTATGAATCCCTGAAAGCCGAAATGGTGACTTTACTCAGGCAAAGCCGCAGTGCTGAGGAAGTCGTCATCGCCAATCCTGCATTGGGTCTAAAACCGGAGTGGGGCGATCCCTCGGAATTTCTGGACGAAGGCTTTCGAAGTTTTTATGGGCATTTGAGGAATGGGCGGCAAATTGGTGGAGGTTTTCCCTGAAAGCTAAAAGCTAAAAGTTAAAAGTTAAAGAGAATAATTTCTCAAATAGCAGGGCAAGAGACAATTACTTTATGAAAGCAATATTTGCTAAAAACAATTTATTCAAACTATCAGTGATCACAATGATGGCACTGCCATGGACGAGTATATTTGCCGCGGCCACCGATGAGGCTGTTGAAATAGCTCACAGCTTTGAGCGCTTTAACGAGTCAGATGAATATTTTGGATTTCTGCAAGGCAATTGCATGGATTGCCATAACTTTGAAGATTGGGCGGGTAGTCTTGCCTTTGATCTGATGACTGCAGAAGAAGTGGCAGATAATGTTGAAGTCTGGGAGAAAGTTGTCCTGAAACTGCGTGGACGCCTGATGCCGCCTGCAGGTGGAGACAGGCCTGATAATGCAGACACCGACGATTTTGTCAGCTGGCTGGAAAACTACCTTGATCATGCCGGTGCTCAGGAAAAACATGTTGGTCATGTAGGTATGCATCGTCTGAATAGAAAAGAATATGCCAATGCGATTCGTGACCTTTTAGGAATTGAAGTAGATGCAAGCGCTTTACTGCCAAATGATGACTCAATAGAAGGCTTTGATAATGTGGCTCAGGCTTTGAGAGTTTCCCCGGCTTTTCTTGAGCAGTCGATAAATTCTGCCAGGGTGGTGGCTACCCAGGCAATTGGAAATCCCAATGCCCGGCCAGGTGGGGCGACATATCGTGCAAGGGGAAATCAGTATGCCCATCTTGACGGTTTGCCCCTGGGAACTCGCGGTGGCCTTGCGGTTGAACATTATTTTCCGGCAGATGGTGAATACATGCTCAATATCAGTAATCTGGCTGCCAGGCTTTGGGTTTTCAATCAGGAATTCTCCCATACTGTTATTGCTACTTATGATGGTGAAAGATTCTTTGAATACGAAGTCGGTGGCGGAGAATCTCTCAGAGCGATTGATCAGATTGGTGATATTGCGGTAGATGCGATCAATGCCAAGCTGAAAAATATACCGTTTAACGCACAAGCGGGCCCACACACCATAGCAGTGACATTTATTCATCGATCTTTTGCCGAATACGAAGGGCGCCTGCATCGCATGCAGCCTTCTGCTGTTGGTGAAAACGTGATTGAACTGAATTCATTTGAAATTCAGGGGCCGTTCAGTACTTCTGGCCTGAGTGCGACGCCAGCACGAAATCAGATTTTTTCCTGCTATCCGGATGACTTTTCTGAAGTAGATAGCTGTGCGCATGAAATAATCAGCAGCATGGCAAGAAAAGCATTCAGAGGGCAGTTAAATGATTCTGATATGGACAAGTTATTACAGGTTTTTAACGAGGCTAATCTGAATCAAGGGTTTGATATCGGTATTCGCCGAGCCCTTACTGCGGTCATTGCCAGTCCAAAATTTCTTTATCGGGTTGAACAGGTGCCAGAAGGCGCCTCACCTGATTCAATTTATGCCCTGAATGAATATGAATTAGCCTCGCGTTTGTCATTTTTCCTGTGGAGCAGTATTCCGGATGAAGAATTGCTCGAGCTTGCTGATGCGGGAAAATTGTCGAATGAGAAAACATTATCAGCCCAGGTAGCAAGAATGCTAAGGGACCCAAAAGCGGGAACCCTGGCGTCCAACTTTGCCTATCAATGGTTGAACATGGGGGGGCTGGATGAGATTGATCCAGATCCGGTCATTTTCAGAGATATTGATTTTGGTATCCGTGATTTGTTCAAGAAAGAAATTGAGCTTTTTATCGGCGATATCTTCCTCAATAACCGGAATGTCACTGAAATGCTCAGTGCAGATTACACCTACATGAATGAACGCCTGGCATTACATTATGGTAATCAGACGGTAAAAGGTGATGTCTTCAGAAAGGTACCTGTGCTTGACCCGGATCGCTATGGACTTCTGGGCAAAGGCGGCGTGTTAATGGTTTCAGCCTATCCGGATCGCACCTCGCCAGTGCTGCGTGGGGCTTACGTGCTTGAGCATTTAACCGGTACACCGCCACCCCTGCCACCGCCCAACGTGGAAGCATTGCCCGAAAACAAGCTTGGTGATCAACCAAAAACAGTGCGGGGTCGCCTGGAAGCCCATCGTGATAATCCCAGCTGTGGTGGGTGTCATGGCATTATCGATCCGCTTGGCTTTGCTCTGGATGGTTTTGATGCAGTAGGCCGAAGCAGAACAGTAGACCGTATGGCAGGAATACCTATTGATACATACGGAGTATTACCCGATGGTACTGACATTACTGGCGTGGAAGACTTGCGTAATGCGCTTTTGGAACGGCCAACACTTTTTGTGCAGAACCTGGTAGAGAAATTACTGCTTTATGCACTGGGAAGACCGATAGAGGCTGAAGATATGCCGGCAGTAAGACAGATCGTTCGTTCAGCTGAAGCAAACAATTTTGAGTTTTATGATATCGTTCAAAGCATTGTGAGTACGGATCAGTTTCGTTATAAACAGGCGCCTGCAGCAGTAGACGGTGCTGAAATAGCCCTTAAGTAATAGCTTTTAAGTAAAAGCAGAGAGTAAGAGACTGGGAGTAATATCCCGGCTTGTACAAAAAATATTGAAGACGGGGAGAGACCCAATGTTCATTACCAAAAAACATTTATCACGTCGTAAGTTGCTTAAAGGTGCAGGAGCAGGAATTGCCCTGCCGTTTCTGGATGCGATGATCCCGGCGGCGACCGCTCAGGAAGCAGCAAAATTACGCCTCGGCTTTGTCTATATCCCGCATGGCGCGGTATATGACAGTTGGACACCGTCAACCACAGGGGCTGACTTTGAAATGAGTTCAACCCTGGCATCCCTGGCAGACTACAAAAACTATCTGACTGTAGTGAGCGACCTGAGAAATAAACCTGCTGAAAGTCCTGACCCTCATGCGATTACCGCAGGGACCTGGTTGCGTTGTGTGGCACCAGAAGGGACCAATAATCCGGAAGATGGCATCAGTGTTGATCAGCTTGCCGCCCGTGCACTGGGCACTGAAACGCCTTTTCCTTCTCTTGAGCTTTCTACCAGCGGTGGTAATGGTGGCAGCTATTCTTCAACCATAGCCTTCCGTACACCAACCCAGCCATTGCCAATGGAGTCGGATCCTCGAAAATTATATTTCCGTATGTTTGGACAGGGTGATACTGCTGAAGAACGCAATGCAATTTCAGGAGAAACTACATCCTTGCTCGATCTGGTAATGGAAGATGCTGCATCATTGAATAAGGAGCTTGGCACTACTGACCGAATTTTAATGGGTGAGTACCTGGAGTCGGTGCGGGAAATTGAAAAGCAGATGGATAAACTGGCAGAACAGGATCTTTCACATATTGAAATCCCTGATGCACCGGTAGGCGTTCCAGGCAGTTTTCCAGCGCACATGGATTTGATGTATGACTTGATGGCGCTTGCTTATCAGGCTGACCTGACACGGGTCGCTTCCTTCATGACTGATCGTGAGGTCAGTATGCGCACCTTCAATCATATTGGTATATCTGACGCCTTTCATCCACTTTCACATCATCAGGATGATCCAGCAAAAATGGAACGCTTGAGCAGGGTGCAGGCGTGGTACGCCTCATCTTTTGCACGCTTTGTCGGAAAACTGGCAGCAATGCCGGATGTAGATGGATCTGTGCTGGATAATTCCATAATGCTGTATGGCAGTTGCATGGCAAACAGTAATTTACACAACAATGACAAAGTCCCCGCAGTGATCCTGGGCAAAGCCAGTGGGCGCATTAAAGGTGGCCAGCATCTGAAATATGCGCAGGACACGCCATTGGCAAACCTGATGCATACAATTCTGGATCGGGCCAATGTCCCTGTTGATCATTTTGGTGACAGCAGCGGTTTATTATCTGAGGTATAAATGCTTATTATCAAAAGCCTTGCCTTGTTGCGGAAATAATATGAAACGATTATCCAAACATTTGTTAATGACTATGGTTTTGTTAGTGCCATGTATTCTGGTGTCGGCCGCAGAACAAAATCTGGTCAGATTGGTAGAAAAGCAGCAACTGGATCAGGCATTAGCCTTGATTGAAACAGGCGTTGATGTAAACCAGCCGGCTGCAGATGGCACCACAGCATTACAGTGGGCCGCCTATTACGGTGATCTTGAGTTGGCACGTCGTTTGGTCAGGGCGGAGGCTAATCCCAACACCAGTAATGATTATGGCTCAAGTCCACTGAGCGAGGCGGCGGCAAAAGGCGATCTTGAAATGATCGCTTTGTTGCTCGATGCAGGCGCAGATGCCGAATCAGTAAATCCTGAAGGGCAGACCGCCCTGATGGCTGTTGCAAGAACCGGTAATATTGAAGCTGCCAAATTACTTCTTGATCATGGGGCAGATGTAAATGCCGTCGAAGGCTGGGGCGGACAGTCGGCCTTGCACTGGGCGGCGGCAAGAAAGCATCCTGCCATGGTGGAATTTCTGGTGAGTAATGGTGCTGACGCAAACTTGCGCGGAATTGATAGAAATTGGGAGCGCCGCGTGACTTCCGAGCCGCGAGTGAAAGACATGAAAATCGGCGGACTCACTCCTTTGTTATATGGAGTACGCGAGAATTGTATCGAGTGTGTTAATGCACTCCTGGATGCCGGAGCCGATATAAACAAGCCTGACCCGGATAATGTTTCTCCCTTGATTCTGGCACTGGTCAATATGCGTTATGACATGGCCTTGAAGCTGATCGAACGTGGAGCAGATATTAATCAGTGGGACTTTTTTGGTCGCACGCCACTTTATGTAGCTGTGGATACTCATTTATTACCAGGACGAAGTCGCCGCGGTGATTTGCCCGCTGTGGAAAGTCATACTGCCCTGGAAGTTGCACGGGTGTTACTTGAGAAAGGTGCCAACCCGAACCTGAGTGTAAAAATTTTTCCGCCAGTGCGTGAAATTGCCTATGACCGGGCCAATGACTATAACGTGATGAACGCAGGCGCGACTCCCATTCAGCATGCTGCTTATATGGGCGACACTGAAATGATGAAGTTGCTTCTGGAATTCAATGCCGACTGGACCCAGGCGAATGTCCATGGTGTATCACCAATGATTGCGCTGACCAGTAAGTCCACCAATGAGAATACCCGGAGTTCAGGTAAAACAGAAGTGGATGTAATGCAGGGGCTGGATATATTAATAGGCGCTGGTGCCGACATAAACCAGAAGGGCGGCCGCAATGGAGAGACTCCCTTGCACATCAGTGCACGTATGAACTGGCAAACGGTTGTTACTTTTCTGGCAGAAAATGGGGCGGATCTTTACGCAGAAGATGACCGCGGGCTGATTCCTCTTGATTATTCAACAGGCAAGGCAGACACCATGTCACTGGGCAGTTTTGATGTGGTGGGTGAATTGCCTGAAATGGCTGCGCTGCTTGAAAAATTGATGGCCGATAACCCTGAATAAAGACTGATAGAGTGGGAATATTTATTCTATCTGGGGGTGGCTTGTGCTGCCCTTTTTATTGTCAGTAAATAAGCTGAAAGCTTTTGCAGTAGATGACCTACAAATGAAAGCGTTGATAATTTTATTCTTCACCTTTGCTTCAACCACATTGTTAGCTGAAGCCGAAAAGCCTGAGGATTTATACGGACTCCATTGTGGAGCATGTCATGATAAAAAAGGCGAAGACACTATTATGCTTGAATGTCGCTTGGGTGAAGAGAAGGCGATTTTGGCTGATAGAAAGAACTTGTCTGATTCATACATCAGAGCTGTTGTGCGAAAGGGTATCGGGACAATGCAGAGCATAGGCAACGAAGAGCTTTCAGATGAACAACTTGCGCTGATTTCCGCTTATTTAATTGCCAAAAAATATAGCAATTAAAAACTTTAAACTTAAAAAACTTCAAAGTGAGAAAGAGATGAAAAATTATAGTGAGAAAAATAGCTTGCTCAATGCCTTCACTCTACTAACTGTTTTAGTTGCCTGGAATGCGTCGGCACAAGCACCTGATCCTGAAGCTTATCGCCAACGCTCGCTACAATGGAGTGAGCGAATGAATGCCAATGGTTTGTCTGAATCTTTTAAAGGCATAACTACAAATGGCAATGTACAGCCTGGCCTGTTTGAGGTCCGATCTACGGGTATAAGCACCGCCCCGGTGAGTGAG
>JABIPQ010000147.1 GCA_018698975.1 Gammaproteobacteria bacterium | reverse complement strand
TGTCGGCACACGTTTCAGTAATGACTCCTGGCAGCAGCGCCTGCAATTTACCCATGTAGAGACTGCAAACTGGCATGGCGTACTGGGCCTGCAGACAGCAGACGAGGAATTCGGAGCCATCGGTGAAGAAAGCTTTATCCCGGTCACTGACATTGAGACCCGCGGCTTATTTCTGGTGGAAGACTACCATGGCGATTCTTACACCGTAGAGCTGGGTGCGCGTCTGAGCAGCGATTCCTACAAACCCGAAAATGCCAGCGCTCCAGCCAGGGATTTCAATACTTTTAGCTATTCGGCTTCAGCACTTTGGGACCTGAACGCTGCGGTGTCGCTGGGCATTATTGTGTCCCATGCTGACAGGGCACCTTCAATTGAAGAGCTTTATTCCAATTATGCACTTTCCTCTGCGGAAAACTGCGTTATTCATTTTGCGACTTCCGCCTGTGAAATTGGCGATATCAGCTTGTCCGAAGAAAGCTCGAACAACATCGATCTGACACTTTATCTGGAGAAGGGAAGTTTCAATATCACCTTCACTGCTTTTTATAATAATTTTGCTGATTACATCTCACAGATTAATACTGGTGAAGAGATTGATGGTTTTGCCATCCGGGAATACCAGCAAGTGGATGCCCGCTTCAGTGGTATTGAGGTTGATGCTGCACTGATGCTGACTGATTACCTTGAGTTGAAAGTATTCGCAGATACCATTGATGGACAGCTTGACGGCAACGGCGATGCACCCAGAGTGCCACCATCACGTTTAGGTTCACGGCTTAATTACAGCGGTAATAACTGGTCAGCCTATATCTCTTTCATTCATGCAAACCAGCAAAAACAGGCAGGCAATTTTGAGAATATCACCGACGGGTATACCCGCTGGGATATGGGCCTGGATTACAGTTTTACAGTAGGACGTAACAGTGAGCTGATGTTATTCGCGCGTGGCCGCAACACCAGTGATGATGAAATCCGCGTGGCCACCTCTACCTTGCGGGATTTTGCGCCGGAAGCCGGACGCTCCATTGAAGCCGGGGTGAGATTCAGCTATTAAAATTGAGAGAATCAATGCTGAATTCATTATTCAGCATTGATTCAGGATCACTCTCCTAGACTGACAGCATCAGTAAAAGGAACAGGAGAGTGCCCCATGAAACGGCTTCAGATTCTTTCTTCCCTGCCAATGCTGGCAGTAACAGTGATCTTTGCTACAGCAAGCAGCACTGCCATGGCGGATCAGCAGCATCGTAATCGAAACTCTGGTTTTAACTCTGGTTTCAACTCTGGTTTCAACTCTGGCTTTAACAACAACACTGTCAGCAGACACATACAAAATAAGCGCTACAACACTTCAGTTGCCTCTACGTTCAGGTCTTCCTCAAGCTGGAATCGACAGAACAACAGAAATTCAAACCGTAATGCTTTTCGAAATAACAGCTATGGGACTTATTTTAACCAGCACCAATCCAACGCTTATCGGCATGACAACAACTGGTCTGTGTCGCTGAATTTTGGCGGCGGATATTACGGTGCCAACAACCTCCCCTATGGCCCTGGTTTATCTTCAGCCGCCTCCCGCTTCAGAGCCAGGCAATATTCACCAGTTAACACCCATACACGCGTGATCTATAACCAGCCCACCGTAGTTTATGTGAACAATAATTCCGGAAATCCCGGTCATGTGATTACTCGATCTTCCGAAAGGCGAAATGAATCAAGTCTATTACGGGACATCAACGGGTTTTGTTTTGAAAGAAGTTATGACAGCCGAGGCCTGGAAACGCGAATTCAACTGCCTGATTCGGCATGTAATTTCTAGCTCATCAATGCGCTTGCCAAGCGGCAAGCCCTGAAAAAGAAGTCCCACCCTGTGTGCAGGGTTTTTGGAGCCAGAGCATGAGGAGGAGTAAGCCTACTAATGAACTCCTTGAGTAAAATCGGGGATTTATACTCATTCATGCTCTGGCTCCGCTTTTTTTTAAGTACTTGCTTTGACAGAATCTTATTAAAAAGAGTTTTACAATTTAACGTGAATACTGGCACCACCAAGTTCGCTGGTACCCACACTGATTTCTCCCTTGTAGGCGCTGACAATATCTACAGCAACTGCCAGGCCAATGCCCTGCCCGCTTTTCAATGTATCCCCACGAGCACCACGTTTTAGCACCCATTCCCGATCCTGTTCTGCAATGCCTTGACCATCATCTTCAACATCAATCTGCAGGCCCTGCCCTTTTTTGCTCACTCGAACTCGTATCTCACTGCGGCAATATTTAAAGGCGTTATCCAGCAAGTTACCGCACAATTCCATCAGGTCACTTTCTTCGCCTTGAAAAACAGCCTCTGCATCAAGATTTTTTATCAAAGAAACAGGCTTATCCAGATAGACTTTTCCCAGGGCTGATATAATTTTTTCAACCACAGGAACTGCCTGCACGGTAGTGCCAAGGTGTCGTGACTGTTCCGATCGGGTTGCTCTTTTTAGCTGATAGGAAACAATTTGATTCATCCGCTCAAGCTGCTCATCAAGCTCTTGCAGGTCGACATTATCCCCTTGCTCAACTGATGCGGATTTCTGGCGTACTTGCTGAACAATGCCTGAGATCACAGCCAGAGGCGTTTTTAAACTATGGGCGAGATCTCCCAGGGTAGTGCGATAACGACTCTGGCGTTCTCGTTCACTCTTGATTAATAAATTCAGATTTTTGCTGACCGCCTGTAATTCAGGGGGGTATTCATGTTCCACCTGATCTTTTTCACCAGCTTCAATGCTGGACACTTCCATCGCCAGTTGCTGAAGGGGTTTCATTCCCCAGCGCAGCAAGGTGAGTTGGGCGATGGACAGAAATAATGCCAGACCACCAAACCACAGGTACAAATTGGACTGAAATTCACGTATTTCTGCGGTAGTAGGTTCCACCGATTCCATCACGATGAAGGAATATTCCTGATCAAGGGCAGACCAGAAAGTGCCGTAACTGGCATAGGACAGACGCCCCTGCACTGGTGAATCCATGGCGCCAAACATTGTCTGTCCAGGTGCTACATGCTGACTCATAAAATTAGCCTGCTCCAGATTTACATCCAGAGCAGAGGGACTGCGCCATACTTCTGTGCCGGCAGCATCGAGAATAAAACCATACAGACCAGAGTTGATCTGCGCAAAACGTGCTTCCTGAAGGTCGGGAAGAAAAAACCCTTCTTCATCAGGCTCTGCCACACCCAGCAAGGCATAAACCTGCAACTGTAATCTTTCTTCTACTGCCGCTGCGACACTTTCCTTGAATGCACGGTCCAGTACAAAACCGGCCAGGCCAAGAAACAGAATCAGTAAGATACCAAACGCCAGAACCAGACGAGTTTGAAGTGAGTAACGAGATTCAGGAACTTGCGGGGACATTAAATCGATAGCCCTGACCGCGGATAGTATCGATAGGCTTCAGGCTTTCGTCCGGGTCCAGTTTCTGACGCAGGCGCCGGATAAAGACTTCCAGCACATTAGAGTCCCTGTCGTAATCCTGATCATAGAGATGTTCGGTCAGCTCGGTTTTTGATACAACCTTGCCGGGATGCAGCATCAGATATTCCAATACTTTATATTCGTAGGCTGTTAATTCCACTTCATTACCAGCAACGCTGAGTCGTTTGGACGTGGTATCGAGACTTAATGAGGTAAAATCCAGTGTCGGCTTGGCAAAGCCTGCTGCGCGTCTGAGCAAGGCATTCAAGCGAGCCTTGATTTCTTCAATCTGGAAAGGCTTGACCACATAGTCATCTGCCCCTGAATCGAGCCCTTCGACTTTATCAGTCCAGTTGTCACGGGCAGTAAGAATAAGAATAGGAAATTTTTTACCTTCAGTCCTGATAGTTTTGATCAGGTCTATGCCATTAATTTTGGGCAAGCCCAGATCAATTATTGCAGCATCATAGTCACATTCCTGAGCCTGGAATAAACCAGTCTCACCATCACCAGCACTGTCTACCACATAACCGGCATCGCTGAGCGCTTTGACAAGCTGAGCCCTAAGGAGATCTTCGTCTTCAACAAT
>JABIPQ010000146.1 GCA_018698975.1 Gammaproteobacteria bacterium | reverse complement strand
TGGAAAAATCGGGGAGAAAACCATCCTGCTGTATTAATTGACCCGCTGTTTTTACTTAAGTTCAAAAAATACTATTAAAAAAAGTAAAAATTATCCTGCCTGAGCAATGGCACAATAAGAATCAATCAAATCAATGTGCAGTATTCCAGTCTTTACCTGACCCGATGTCCACCACCAAGGGCACATTCAGCGATGCGGCTGATACCATGCGGAATCTGACGCCGTCAGAGAGTAATTGAAGATCTTCACGTGCCACTTCAAACACCAGCTCATCATGTACCTGCATAATCATCAGCGCATCCAGCTTTGCAACTTTTAGCCAGTGATCAATATCAACCATTGCCTGCTTGATAATATCGGCTGCTGTTCCCTGCATGGGTGCGTTAATCGCCGTTCTTTCCGCAGCCTTGCGCAACATACCATTGCTGGCCTTGATATCAGGGAGGTATAAACGTCTACCGAAGATAGTCTCAACATAGCCCTGCTCATTCGCCAGCATGCGTGTGTCATCCATATATTTGCGAACCCCGGGATAGCGCTGGAAATAGCGCTCAACATATTCCTGGGCCTCACTGCGACCAATTTTTAATTGTTTAGCCAGTCCAAACGCTGACATACCGTAGATCAAACCAAAATTAATCGCTTTTGCACTTCGGCGCTGTTCCGGCTTCACTTTGTCCAGGGCAACTGAAAATATCTCACTGGCAGTGGCCTGATGAACATCCAAGCCTAAGGAAAAGGCTTCACAAAGACCTTCGTCGCCGGACAAATGGGCCATAATCCGCAGCTCCACCTGAGAATAATCTGCCGCCATCAGCACTTTTCCTTCGCCTGCTATAAAAGCCTGACGAATTCGTCGCCCTTCCTCGCTTCTGATAGGAATGTTTTGCAGGTTTGGTTCCGTGGAAGAAAGCCTGCCAGTGGCTGCCACGGCTTGCTGGTAACTGGTATGAATGCGCCCGGTGAGCGGGTTGATATCAAGGGGCAGACGATCCGTGTAAGTAGATTTAAGTTTGCTCAGGCCCCGATGCTCCAGAATCACTTCTGGTAATGGATATTCCAGAGCAAGTTCCTGCAGAACAGGTTCTGCCGTGGAAGGCTGCCCTTTTGCTGTTTTACTTATTACCGGGTAATTCAGTTTTTCATAAAAAATTTTCTGTAATTGTTTGGGTGATCCCAGATTAAACTCTTCATCTGCTAACTCAAAGGCCTTCAATTCCAGTTCCTTGAGTCGCTCTGCTAATTCAATGCTTTGCCTGGTGAGCGCCTTCACATCAAGGCTCACTCCGTTATCTTCAATCTGATTCAACACAGGCACCAGCGCAATTTCAAAATAGCGGTAGACCTTTTCCAGTTGTCCCGACCGGGAAAGCTTGCTGGATAATATCTGGTGTAGCCGGAAACAAAAATCCGCATTTTCCGCAGACCATTGCAGCGCCTGCTCTACTTCCAATTCTGCAAAAGCAATCTTTGTCCTGCCTTTACCCAGCAATTCATCAGGCGTTTTTTTGTCCAGTTCCAGATAATGCGAAACGAGTCGGTCGAGTGTGTGTTTATGTGCGACCGAATTTAGCACATAGGATTGCAGCATCGTGTCATAACGCCTGCCCTTCAGGTCAATCCCATAAGCATGCAGAAGATGAGAGATGGTTTTCAGGTCATGGCCGATTTTAAAAACATGCTTATCTTCCAGCACCGGTTTCAGGCGGAAGAAAGCTGCACTTACTTCTAGCTGGGCAGGAATATCCAGTCCTGTATGTGCAAGGGGGATATAAAAGGCAATACCCGGTTCGCTACAAAGAGACAGCCCAATAATTTCTGCCTGCTTATAATGGCCACCATCGGTTTCAACACTAATAGAAAGTCGTCCAGCATTCCGGGCTAGCGCAAGAAAATTTTCCAGCGCCTTTTCGTCAAGAATTAACTGATAATCGAGCTTGTCTGGTACAGGAATGGTTTCCGGCTCATTCTCATCTTCAGTGATCTCATCCTGACCAGGCAAGACTGAAGCCTCAATGCCTTCACCTTCAAGCTCCTTTATCCAGCTACGAAATTCCATTTGTTTATACAATGCAAGCAAATCAGGATTATTGGGCTCCAGATGCACCAGATCTTTCGGGCCGAAATCAAGTTCAACATCCAGCTTGATGGTTGCAAGCTCTTTGGAAAGCTCCAGTTGAGCCAGATTATCACGCAGCTTCTCGCCGACTTTTCCTTTCACCTCATCGGCCCTTTTAACCAGCTCCTCAAGTGAGCCAAATTCGTCAAGCCACTTAACCGCAGTTTTCGGGCCGACACTGGGAATGCCAGGAATGTTGTCGGCTTTGTCGCCCATCAGGGCCAGATATTCGATTATTTTTTCTGGCGGAAGGCCAAATTTATTTTTTACACCATCGTGATCGAGAGTCTCATTGTTCATGGTATTTAGTAAGGTGACATGCTCATTCACCAACTGGGCCAGATCCTTGTCTCCGGTGGAAATCAAGGTAGGCATTTTCTGTTCCCAGGCTTGCTGTGCCAGAGTGCCAATCACATCATCAGCTTCGACGCCATCAACCACAATCAATGGCAAGCCCATGGCTTTGATAATTTGATGAATGGGTTCAATCTGGCTACGCAAATCATCCAGCATTGGTGGCCGGTTTGCCTTGTACTCGGAATACATATCGTTGCGGAAGGTTTTCCCCTTGGCATCAAAAACAACCGCAACATAACTTTCCGGATAAGAATTGATAAGGCTTCTGATCATATTGATCACACCCTTGACCGCTCCGGTTGGCTGTCCCTTGCTGGTCATCAAAGGCGGTAATGCGTGGAAGGCCCTGAACAAATAGGAGGAACCATCAACAAGTATCAGTGGGTCATTTTTAGCCATGCTGCTCAACTTTTTTTACTTTCTGTTATTGGAGATTATGGACCGGTTTTATCACTTATTTGAAATATTTCACTAGTCGCGACAGGACGAAAAATTTGATGCCATATTATTCATAAACCTTAAATAGGCGTCACCTGCCAGAGGAATATCATGCGCCAATACATCAACAGATATAAAGCGCAAATTACTGCGTTCAAGCTGATTGCCCAGATTCTCTGTATTTACGGAAGGGTCAACCACAATACAATTTACATTGTCACTATCAAGTACTGATTTAATCGCCAACACTTGCCTGATACCTGGCTGGACTTCTTCATTGCTGGTAAAGCTTGTTCTGTGAGACAAGGAAAATTGTTTTTCAAAATACTGGTAACCATCATGATAAACCGCAAATGGGGGAAAGCCAGGTGCTTGCAAAGTGTTGCTTATCTCCTCGTCAAGAACATCAAGTTGCTGATGAAATCTTGTCAGATTAGCGCTGTACTGATTTTCATTTTGGCGATCAATTTCTATCAAGGCCTTGGTCAGGGACCTTGCTATGAGGCGCACATTATCAGTATCCAGCCAGATATGGGGGTCGGGCTTATTATTAAGCTGATAAATCCTCAAGTCTGATATTTGCAATGCTGGCAGTACTGTCGCGCTCAATTGCGCGACTATCTGTTCCATACCAGTTTCAAGTTGCGGCCCTATCCAAATAAAAATATCTGCCTGATTCATCGCCCGACGCTGTGAGGGTTTTAACGAAGGATGATGGGGGTCCTGAGAACTATCCATGACCAGCAGAGTCTCAGATACACCTTCAGTAATGGCAGCTGCAATTAATTGCAAGGGGCGGATACTCGCAACAACAACAGGTTGTGCCAGAGCCATTGAACTGCCTGCCAGGTAAAGAACAATAATCAGGATAAGTGGACGCATAATTAATAGATAGTTAACCGGTAGTTATTGGCTAATGTCGCACTAAAATATTTTTTAGTCGATAAGTCGGGCACATAAAAGATGCTATGATATATCACCCTGATTAAATACCACAGGATTCAAATGAGCACTTTAAAATTTTCTGCTCTGAATCGTGTTCCTGTATTCTTATACTGCCTTTTCCTGGCTTGTACTTGATGCAAGAGTTTATGCACAAGTTGATGTACGAGTTAATGCAATAATTCGTGCAAGAGTTCATGGAAAAGTAAATGGAAATATTCGTGGAAGATAACGTCCTCATCAATGCAAAAAACATTTCACTGCACATCGACCACAGGCAGATATTAAATAATATCTCCCTACAAATTGCAGAACAGCAGATTGTCACACTCATTGGTCCAAATGGGGCCGGAAAAACCTCATTGGTTAAGATAGTGCTTGGCCTGACCCGACCGTCCAGTGGCGAGGTAAACCTGAAAAAGGGTTTGCGAATTGGTTACATGCCACAGCGCTTGCATATAGATCCAAGCATGCCAGTAACGGTTGACCGTTTTTTAAAGCTGGCGGTCAATGCCAACAAAAACGAAATACAAAGAGTACTGGAAGAGGTTGGCGCAACCGGGCTGATTAACAACCAGCTGTATTCTCTTTCCGGTGGAGAATTACAACGCGTCTTACTGGCAAGAGCGCTGATTCAGGAACCCCAGCTCCTTGTTCTCGACGAACCTGCACAGGGAGTTGACGTCAATGGTCAGGCTGAATTATATCGCTTGATAGCCGACATTCGCAGCAGACATAAATGCGGGATTTTGCTCGTCTCACACGATTTACATTTGGTCATGTCTGCTACTGACGAAGTTATTTGCCTTAATCAGCATGTGTGTTGTCATGGCCATCCTGAGCAGGTAAGTAACGATCCCGCCTATCTGGAATTATTCGGCAAAAAGGATGCTGAAACCCTTGCCGTGTACACTCATCACCACAACCATAGTCATGAACTGGGCGGTGAAGTCATAAATAGTGAAGGCAAGGGAATCTCTGATTAATTATGAAATTCACTGTAAGCCTGAAGCTGTTCATAAGCACTCAAAGGCTCCCAAGCACTAAGCGGTATTTTTATGGCTGATTTTATTCTACGAGCATTACTTGCCGGATTGATGGTAGCAATCATCGCCGGGCCTCTTGGGTGCTTTGTCGTATGGCGCCGGATGTCTTATTTTGGTGATACTTTGGCGCATTCCGCATTGTTTGGTATTGCTTTGGGCTTACTGCTGGATATCAATCTGGAGCTTGCCGTCATTATGGCCTGCATGCTGTTAGCTGTAGTTCTTGTCATGCTGGAGAACCGCCGCGGCCTGTCTACCGATACAATTCTGGGGATTCTTGCCCATAGCTCCCTGGCTCTTGGCCTGGTAATTATCAGTTTTACAGACAATCAGGTAAATTTGATAGCCTACCTGTTTGGCGATCTTCTAACAGTTTCTGACAGTAATTTATTATGGATAGGCGCTACTGTTGTTATTGTTCTGGGTGTTTTATTCAAAAACTGGAATCGGCTGTTAACCATTACCCTTCATGAAGAGCTTGCACAAGTCGAGGGACTCAATGTCCTGCAGTTGCGCTTGTTGCTGATGATGCTTATAGCGCTAATTGTTGCTGTTTCAATGAAAGTTGTCGGCGTGCTGCTTATCACTTCCCTTTTAATCATTCCTCCAGCCTGTGCCAGAGCCTTTACCAAAACACCGGAAACCATGTCAGCATTTGCCAGCATGGTTGGATGTATTGCTGTTTGTGGCGGTTTGGCAGCATCCTGGTTCTGGGACACGCCTACTGGTCCCAGTATCGTGGTAGCAACCAGCGTCTTGTTTATGATTTCCAGGCTTGCAGGAATTGGTGAGAAAAGCTGATTAATTCATGTTTTGAAATTTTTAAAAGCCTGAATTATTTTGACAGGTATGTTTTTACTGCCTGGAAATTTTCCAGCATCAGCTCTGGTTGATATGGCGCTTTAAAAAATCCTACATTATTACCCTCAGGATCAATCAGCATAATTTCACCATTGTGGGTAACCAGGTAATTTTCATCATCAACCCTTAAATAGGAAAATGCCACATTCATTTGTCTCGACAGTGAATAGAGGCTTGAATAGTCACCTGTGAGCCCAATAAAAGCAGGATTAAAAAAACCTACATAACTGGCAAGTTTTTCCGGAGTATCCCTGTTCGGGTCAACACTAATCATTGCCACTTGCACATCATTTACTGCGGAATTTGTTTCCAGTAAATCATAAAACTGCCTGATGGATGCCATGGTCAGTGGACAGATATCCGGACAAAAAGTATAACCAAAAAATACCAGAGTCCATTTATTGGCTAATAAATCCTGAGTTACGGTATCCCCGGAGTGATCTGTCAAACTAAAGTCATCAATATGAATCGGGACATCATAGACAAAGAAGCTGTCATTGCGCAGTGATTCCTTGGTTATTGGATTAAAAACAAAAGCGAGATAAAAAAGGAAAGTACCAAGCAGAACCGAAATTCCGGCAAGTATGGGGAGGAGTATTTTAATGCGGGTATTATCCATTACGGCTTGTTCACCAACCAGGTTTTACCTGAAGAATTTATCGGCCTGGCTTGGCTAGAGATAATGGTCTATCAAAAGCGCAATGAATAGCACTATCAGGTAAACAATAGAATAACGAAAAGTAGTTAATGCCGCTCTGGGATTGTCAGTTAAGAACAAGCGTATAGAGTGATAAAGGAATCCGCCACCCAAAACTATCGCCGCGGCTAAATAAAGGGGGCCGCTCATCCCGGTCAGAAATGGCAAAATAGTGACCAGGCACATGATAATTGTGTAAAGCAATGTGTGTAATTTTGTCAGCGGATCACCGTGAGTTACTGGCAGCATTGGGATGTCAGTTTTTGCATAATCACTTTTGCGATGAATGGCTAATGGCCAGAAATGTGGGGGTGTCCAGGCAAAAATGATCAAGACCAGTAACAGGCCATTGGGATCAATGGTGCCTGTGACAGCTGTCCAGCCAAGCAGGGGGGGCATCGCACCGGAAAGCCCTCCGATAACAATATTCTGGGGAGTCGCGCGTTTTAGAAAACCTGTATAAATAATCGCGTAGCCAACAAAGGACGCAAGTGTCAGCCAGGCGCATAAAGGATTAACCAGGAATATAAGAATCAACATGCCAAGCAAGCAAATACCAAGCGCGAACAACAAGGCCTGAGTTGGGCTGACTTTGCCCTGGGGAATCGGGCGTTTGATTGTCCGCTGCATGATTGTATCCACCTGATGATCAATCAGATGATTAACTACGGCACCAGCACTGGCCACCAAAGCAATCCCCAGATTGCCCCAGATCAAAATATTCAGTGAAACCATGCCCGGCACCGCCAGGAACATCCCTACCAGAGAAGTCAGGATCATCATCATGACCACCCGGGGTTTACACATTTCGTAGTAATCCCGCCAGCTGGCAACTTTTTTATCTGACTGCTTGTAAAGTATTTCTGTCATGGTTTTAGAAAGTTGAAACTTTGTTTAAACGATAATTGAGGGTGACAAGGGTGAGCAATAGTAATGCACCCCCCGCGTTATGTGCAACCGCGACCCATAAAGGCAAGGCAAACACGATATTACTAATTCCCAGGCTTAACTGTAATACCAGCATGCCCAGTAAGACATTAGCGAGTCTTTTCATTTCCCGTCCACCGGAATTCTTGTAAAGCTTGAAGATCAGGAACCCCAGTACCAGTGTCAGGAGAATGGCACCTATGCGGTGGGCCATATGAATTGCAACTCGGGCCTCCCCGTCCATTTGTCCACCAAGATAATTGGGGCCGATCTCCTGAGTCACATTAAAGCCATTGGCAAAATCCATCGGCGGTATCCAGCGTCCCTGACAGGTTGGCAAATCCGGGCATGCCAGCGCCGCATAGTTTGAGCTGGTCCAGCCGCCCAGAGAAATCTGCATTACAAGCAGAATTAATGCTGTCAGAGCCAGGGGCTTGAGGCGGGTCCATTGCCTTACCGGGATGTTCGGTTGTTGCCAGGGCCGATTATTAAGTCGCAGGCTTAATAACCACAGTAAGCTCAGAGTAGTAAAGCCGCCCAATAAATGCGTCGTGACCACTTGTGGCCATAATTTCAGGGTAACAGTCCACATGCCAAACATACCCTGGGCTATTACCAAGGCCAGTAGAAACAAAGGCAATTTAAAGGGTTGATCAGTGGTATTACGATTTTTCCAGGCAATCACGTTAATAACAATAATGAGCAAACCCAGGGTGCTGGCGAAATATCGATGTATTACTTCAGGCCAGGCTTTTTCAGCTTCAAAGGGGGCGTCTGGAAAAGCGGCTTCTGCCTGGGCAATTTCTTCAGCTGTTTCAGGAACACCAATAAAGCCATAACATCCTGGCCAATCAGGGCATCCCAGGCCGGCATCTTCGAGGCGGGTCCAGGCTCCCAGGATCACAACAACCATGGCAAAAATCGTGGCAAATAAAACCAAAAAATAAGAGGGCTTTCCGCTTTTCATAATGTTTTCAAGATATCTTCAATTCAGTATTGGTCTTTGCGTCACCAGGCAAAGTTTGTAAATTCGCAATTTGCTGCTTTCGCTGCTCGACAATCTCAATATGCATGCCGCCAGCTTCGCTGCCCTTCCCGTCAATCTCACCCTTGTAAAGCCGTGTCAGTACTTTTGCAGCAGGTATCGTCATGGCGATAATGATCACTAGCGGTATAACAGTCCATGCAATCTCGGTGGCTGTATTTTTATGAAAGGAGGCTTCCTGCTTTTTCGTTTTCCTGTAAGCCACCAATGACCAGATTATGGCAGCATAGACCACAGCAGCTATGGCCACACACACCCAGAATACGATCACATTCATGTCATTAGCCTGCATGCTTGTCTATTTCCATGTTCTGGATGCAGGACAATCGGTAACTTGCACCTGTTTACGCAAAGTACTCGTTTTTGGATTATCCCGATAAGCTCAATATCAGTCTTAGTTTCGCCATAAATGAGACGGCGAAGCTTGCCCAATTCACTGAAGTCCGGCGGGCCAATTCGGGGCGCGCATTATACCAGCAATTTTTTCGCGATTACCATTGAACGTCCCTTGTTTAAATATCAAATTTGGAAAATAATCAGTCTCACATTAAACGGAGTTTTCATCAGGAATAAGCCATGACCGTTCGCAGTTACATGGAATTCAATCCCAGGCTTGGCGACAGGGTGTATATCGACAACAGCGCTATCGTTATTGGTAACGTAGTGCTCGGTGTCGACTCTTCAGTTTGGCCCATGTCAGTGATTCGCGGTGATGTTCATAGTATACGCATAGGTGACCGCACTAATATTCAGGATGGCTCAGTTTTACATTGCACCTCTCCCGAGTCTTTTGGTCCTGATGGCTTTCCTCTGATAATCGGTAGCGATGTCACCATAGGCCATCGGGCAATACTCCATGGCTGCAAAATCAACGATCGCGTGCTTATTGGTATGGGCGCTATTATTATGGATGGCGCGGTTATTGAGTCAGATATCATCCTGGGAGGCGGCAGCGTGGTATCTCCCGGAAAGACTCTCACAAGCGGAGGGCTGTATGTCGGCTCACCTGCTCAGCGAGTCCGTGACCTGCGTCAGGAGGAAATTGATTTTCTGGTCTACAGCGCCAAGCATTACGCGAAACTGAAAGACCTGCATCTGAACTCATCAGAAGTACTGAAATAATTAGTCAGGCTCTTTGCACTTCCCAAACCTGCCTTTCTAGGACTTTCTGAGCAGAGCAATCAAATCGCCGGTCGCTGGTCTGATTCCGCGCCAGGTCAGGAACGATTCAGCAGCCTGTTCCACCAGCATCCCCAATCCGTCCATTACTTTCCCTGCCCCGGACTCTTCTGCCCACTGACAAAACGGTGTTGCCTGGTTGCTATACATCAGGTCATAACACCAGGTATTCGTCTTGACCAGACCATCGGCCAGCGGCGGGAGCTCACCCTGAAGACTGGCAGAAGTTGCATTAATTACCCAGTCAAAAGAAGTACTGCCCAAATCGTTAAATCCACAAGCTTTAATTTGTGCATTGTGGGCGTCAGCCATTTCCGTAAAAGCCTCGGCCAGTGCCTCAGCTTTACTTACAGTCCTGTTGGCAATATAGAGTAATTCCGGATTTTGTTTTAACAGTGGCTGCAAAATTCCCCGGCTGGCTCCACCTGCCCCAAGTAAAAGGATTTTCTTACCTGACAAAGAGCCATCATGATTTTCGAGAATGTCAGTGACCAGACCAAGGCCATCTGTATTATGCCCGCATATTTTCTGCTGATTGTTCAGATAAAGGGTGTTCACTGCACCGGCAGTCTGCGCTTGCGGAGAAAGGCTTTCCGCCAAATCAAAGGCATCCTGTTTAAACGGAACGGTGACATTAGCCCCCTTTCCCCCGTCAGCGAAAAAACCGAGCGCTGTTTCGCTAAACCTACCTTCTTCAGACAGTAAGGCATCGTACTGCATTTCCTGACCTGTCTGCAGGGCAAAATGGGAGTGGATTAGTGGAGACTTGCTATGACTGACCGGGTTGCCAATAACGACATAACGATCCAAAACTGATCCTCTTCAAAAATATTTATGTGCGAGCAGTATACCCTACCATGCCCCCGACCATCCCTTGTTAAGAGGAATCTCTACACCTGAAAAGTAAGTTTTCAGGTTAGCCAGTCTCTGGTATTGAGAAAATCAGTATACAAACGTGCTTCTTCTGTCCCGGGCTCGGGTTCCCAGTCATATTCCCAACGCACCTGAGGCGGCAGTGACATCAGAATTGATTCTGTTCTGCCTACACCTGAGCGCAAACCAAAAACTGTGCCCCGATCATAAACCAGATTAAATTCAGCATATCTTCCCCGGCGATATTCCTGAAACCACTTTTCCTTTTCACCGAAGGGTATATTTTTCCGTTTTTCAACGATTGGCACATAAGCATCAATATAACTGTTGCCGACCGATTGCATGAAGGCGAAAGATTTCTCGAATCCCCATTCATTAAGGTCATCAAAAAAGAGGCCACCTACTCCTCTGGGTTCTTTTCGGTGGGGCAAATAGAAGTAATCATCGCACCAGGCTTTAAAGCGCGGATAAACATCTTCACCAAATTCGTCACAGGCCTTTTTTGCTACCTCATGCCAGAACACACAATCTTCTTCAAAACCATAATAGGGAGTCAGGTCAAAACCACCGCCAAACCACCAGACAGGTTCCTGGCCTTCATTTTCAGCAATAAAAAATCGTACATTAGCGTGTGAAGTGGGAGCAAAAGGATTGTCCGGGTGAATAACCAGTGAAACCCCCATCGCCTGAAAGGGGCTACCAGCAAGTTCGGGTCGATTTGCGGTTGCAGATGCCGGCATGGAATCACCATAGACATGTGAAAAAGCAACGCCGCCTTTTTGCAAAACATCTCCTGTAATCACCCGGGTTCTGCCGCTACCACCTTTTTCACGATCCCATTTATCTTCTTTGAATACTGCACTGCCATCGACATCTTCCAGGCCCTTACAAATTCGATCCTGAAGATCCAACAAAAAAGCTTTTACCTCTTCACTGTTTGCTTGTTCCACAACTTCTCCTACACACTGCTGATTTTTATGGATTCACTGCCGGCTTCATTCAGAGCCGCTGGTGTACTGCGCATTTATTTTGCCTGAACTCAGGAAAATCAAATTGTCCATGAATCCAGAGCTGAAAAGCTTGATCAACATCATGCTTGATTCAGTTTCCAGCTACTGACTGATTGCGGCGTATTCTCGCACTTTTTTCAAGCCGGTCATAATCAGGGTGGCGTCAGTGCATAGCCATTGTTTTCTCTTTGAATAAGCCCCTTCAGTTCAAGTTCGATCAAGGCGACGGATACCGACTGCACATCAAAACCTGTTTCAAGTACCAGCTCATCAAGGGAGACCCAATCAAAACCGATTGCGTTCTTAACCCTGGCGACTTCCTCAGACAGGCACGGTTCGGGTTTATCATCAGCAGCAAGAAAGTTTTCCACGGGCAACAACTTTTCCTCAACAATATCCTCAACACACTGAGCCAGCTTTGCACCTTCTGCAATCAGTTTATGACACCCTCGAGCAAGCGGATTATGAATTGAGCCCGGGATAGCAAAAACATCTCTGCCTTGTTCAAGTGCAAAGCGAGCCGTGATCATGGAACCACTCCTTATACCCGCTTCCACAACCAGAACGCCTTTGCTCAATCCGCTGATGATACGGTTACGTTGCGGAAAATTTATCGGTCGAGGTGGTGTGCCAATATTAAACTCACTGACCAAGGCACCATTTTCTGCTACTGCTTCAAACATTGCCTTGTTGGCCTGCGGATAGATTTTATCGATTCCTGTACCAAGAGCAGCTACCGTGCTTTTACCTGCCTCTATAGCTCCGCGATGACTTTCAACATCAATTCCCAAAGCAAGACCACTAACAACACCAAGATTGTTAAGGGCAAGCTCCCGAGCAAAGCGACGCGCATTTCGCCTCCCCCCTGCACTTGGCTGCCTGCTGCCAACCATCGCTATCATCGGTGAATGAAGACTCTCCGGCTTCCCTTTTACATAAAGCAGGGGCGGCGGATCAGGGATAAAGGAAAGGAGCACAGGATAATCTGGTGACTGACAGGTCAGCAGGTGGTGCTCGGGAGAATCCAGCCAGGACTGACAAAGATCCAAAGCACATTTCATCGCTTCTGGAATAAGTCCCTGGCCTGCTTTTGAAATATCTCTGGCAAGGTCTTTATGCAAGCCTGCTTCCTGTAACTGTTGCGGATCACTGGCCAGAATATTTTGAGGGCTGTTAAAAATGTGCAGTAAGCGGTTGTAGAGACGCGATTGCATGCCGTTGACGTGGCTTAAGACCAACCAGGCATGCAGTGACTGTGCATCCTGTTTTTCCGCGAGGGGGCTTCCGTCCTTGGTAAACAATTTCAATCCAGGCTTCAATAACCGTAAAAACAGTCGGCTTTTCAGAAACGAACTACCAACTGGTGTTTGCAGTTAAATTATTAACAGGCCATCCTTGACCAGAGCCCAAAATCAGGGAGTTACGATTTTGTCTTCTAGCCGAACTGCTTCTTCAGCGCTAAGAATAATTCCGAGGCTGGCATCTTCGAATACTCTATAGACTAGTACCGTTGCGTATTTTTCGCCAACGAAAGTTTCCTCATTCTCGGCACTCAAACCCACAGCCTGTTTAAATTGTTCACCCAAACTGACCTTGCCAATTGTATCTTCAAAGACAATGTCGGGTTTTTGCAATGCCAGCAAATCCCCCACTCTAAGCCTGTCACTGCGACCTTTATTAATCACAATCGAGTCATAAATGTTGCCTACAGTGCGCCCTGAAACAATATCAATAATCCTGCCATCAATAGCAAAAGACGGCGGGCGGGGAAAATAATTGGAATCAATTCTGTTTCCGGAGCTTGGGATGAAGCGGTCTCCTTTTCGAACCTCTTCGAGAATATCCGAAATCACCAATGTGGCGTTATCATTATCACGTTCCTGCAGGGTAGCGCTGCCAATACGCTTGCCTTCCAGACCAATGACAGCATTGGTAACAGGGTCTTTGTATACCTCCCCGCCCCTGATAATGTCATATTGAAAGACATCATCACTCCAGTTTCCTTTGGCAAAGACTTCATCGTTAGCAATGGAAAATAATGAATTATTTCTGTTTCCCAGCACATAAGGTGAATTATCAAAATCATTTTGCGGGATAATAATATTGCCACTCAGAAAAGAGCTGATTCTCTCAAGAGGAATGGCCGGAATTGCATTGTTCAATGACTCTGTTCTTATGCGGGGAGAAAGACGGACGGTACGAAGTCCTCCGCTGTCTGAACTGACAGCTCCACCACGTCGCAGAGTTAACAATGGGCCATCTGTTGAGTATTCAAGCGCAATGACGTCGCCAGGGTAAATTAGATTGGGGTTTTCAATTTGCGGGTTCAGTTCCCAAACTTCAGGCCATAACCAGGCATCTTCAAGAAAGCGCCCGGAAATATCCCAGAGGGTATCGCCCTCCACAACTTCATATTGGTCTGGCGCATCAGAACGTATCTGAACCTGATCAGCAGCAAAAGCAACAAACGACATTGCTGGTATCAGCAGAAAAACCGGAAGAAGCTTTTTGAGAATGTTAGTCATAGTTAACCTCGTCAGGCAGACTAAACAGGCCGGCAGGCATTAATTTTCGGCAATAGTAACAATAAGTACTGAGATTCCATACAGTTAGCAAGGATATTTTAGGTAAATTGTGACGTATGTTGGTATTTCGATATTTGTAGCTCGATTAAAGAAACCTGATAGAAACGAAATAGAAACATAAAAATATTCCCGTTAATCGCGTATCATTAGCCCTTTAAATAACCCATTACTGCCCCGATTTATCACACATGAGCCTAATGACTATACTTGAGTTTCCTGATCCCAGGCTGCGCAAAGTCGCCGCCCGGGTGGAAACCGTTGATGATGAGATTCGGGAAATTCTGGATAGCATGATTGAAACCATGTACGACGCCGAAGGCATCGGCCTGGCGGCAACCCAGGTGGATATCCATCTGCGTATGCTGGTTATAGATATCTCCGAAGATCGTGCCACCCCCATGATCTTTATTAATCCCGAAATTACTGTGCTGGACGCGGAACCGCTGGGTTATGAAGAGGGCTGCCTTTCTGTGCCAGGCTATTATGAAATGGTTACCCGGCCCCGCAAAGTGATGATCAAGGCGCTCAATAGAGATGGCGGCGTTTTTGAGCAGGAAGCGGAAGGCATACTTGCTGTATGCATTCAGCATGAAGTCGATCATTTAAATGGCAAACTGTTCGTGGATTACCTTTCTGCGCTCAAACGCCAACGCATCAAGTCCAAGCTGGAAAAAGAACATCGCCAGCAAAAAACGCCTACACTGGCCTAAAACCCTGATACTTATCCCATGACAGCATCCTCCCTGCGTATTATTTTCGCTGGAACTCCCGATTTTGCAGCCGCCCATTTGAGTGACCTGCTAAACCGGGGTTTCAATATAGTTGCTGCCTATACGCAACCTGACAGGCCTGTGGGGCGTGGCAAAAAAATCCGCCCTACCCCGGTAAAAGAAGTTGCCCTGACACATGGAATTCCTGTATTTCAGCCCGAAAAACTGCAAGGTGATGAGGCCTTACAATTAGCCGCCCTGTCTCCAGATATCATCGTTGTGGTGGCCTATGGCTTAATATTGGATGAAGAAATTCTACAAATTCCACCCTATGGCTGCATCAATGTTCATGCTTCCCTGCTTCCCCGCTGGCGAGGAGCGGCGCCTATCGAAAGATCCATTCTGGCTGGCGACAAAGTCACCGGTGTATCCATCATGCAAATGGAAAAAGGCCTGGACACAGGAGCAGTCCTGTTACGTCTGAACACTCCCATCACTAACCAGGATAATGCCCAAACCCTTACATCACGACTATTGACTCTCGGAAATCAGGGGCTGGCTGAAGTTCTTAACGATATAACTGGCTATCAGGCTAATGCCGAGCAACAGGATGATTCCCTCGCCCTCTATGCGAGCAAGCTGCGCAAGGATGAAGCTTTAATCCAGTGGCAGAACTCTGCCATAGAAATTCAACATCAAATTCAGGCTTTTTACCCTCGCTCACCAGCCTACTGCCTGTTACATAATAATCGTCTGCGTATTATTCAGGCAATCAGTGTTACCAGTACCCAACAAGACAAACCCGGAACGATTCTGGCAAAAGAAGAGGACAGAATTCTCGTAGCCTGCGGTGAAGGCGCGCTTGAAATCACTAAAATTCAGTTCCCGGGAAAGAACCCGACGGGACTAAAAGACGTTTTTAACGGGCATCCTGATCTGTTTAATCCGGGCGATTCCTTGTCTGATGATTCTGATAATATGCCTGACTCAAAGGCAACAGATCAGGCCTTATGAAAAAAATAAGTAACCGCTTACTTGCTGTACAAACCCTTACTTTCATTGCCGCTGAAAATGGTTCACTGTCTTCCCGCTTAAGTGGCCTTGGCCAAAAATACCCTGATGCAAACCTTGCCCTGATACGGGAATACACTTATGGTGTTTGCCGCTGGTATCAACGTCTGGACTTCATCGCCAATCGTTTATTGCAAAAGCCGCTCCGAAAGAAAGACAGTGATGTGCATTGCCTCATTCTCCTGGGGCTCTATCAGTTATTTCATATGCGCACACCCGATCATGCGGCCATAAATGAAACTGTTGGCCTGACCCGCATGTTAAAGAAAGACTGGGCACGAAGTCTGGTCAATGCGGTGTTACGTAAAGCCCAACGTGAGCGAGAAACCCTTGAGCTCGATCTGCAGGCAGATCAGTGCGCACAATATTCTCATCCGGAGTGGATAATTGCTGCTTTACAAAAAGACTGGCCTGAATCTTTCCAGGAAATTCTTGCACAAAATAATATTCAGGCTCCGATGACTTTGCGTCTGAATACGACCTCTGGCAGCCGGAGTGACTATATTGGCCGTTTACAAGATGCCGGCATTGATGCCAGGCCCGGAAATATCAGTGAAACCGCAATCATCCTGGATAGCCCTGTAGAAGTTATGCTGCTTCCCGGGTTTCAGGACGGCCATATTAGCGTTCAGGATGAAGCCTCTCAATTTGTTGCCACCCTGTTGGCCCCGGCCCCTGGATCCAAAGTACTTGATGCCTGCGCTGCACCGGGCGGGAAAACCTGTGCCATGCTCGAGCGTGTGTCCGGACAGCTGGATATGCTGGCACTGGATAATAATGAAGAGCGTCTGCAAAGAGTCAGTGAAAACCTTGATCGCTTGAAGCTAAAAGCCAAAATCACATGTGCAAATGCTGTTGATACTGAAAGCTGGTGGGACGGCCAGCCATTTGATGCCATCCTGCTCGATGCGCCCTGTTCTGCTACAGGTGTTATTCGTCGTCACCCGGACATTAAACTGTTACGCCACGCCAAAGATATTTCCCGTTTAAATCTATTACAGCAAGAGCTGCTGGTTGCATTATGGCCTTGCCTGAAAAAAGGCGGCAAATTGCTATATTCAACCTGCTCTGTTTTAAGAGCTGAAAATGAACAACAGGTAAGTACTTTTATTGAGGTAACAAAAGATGCCAAAGCAATTCCGACAAGTCATCCGCTGGCGTCTAACTGCTCTATTGGTATGCAATTTTTGCCAGGAAACGATAATCTCGATGGTTTTTACTATGCTTTGCTTGAAAAATATTGAACAATTGCCGAGCCCTCAATTTACTCCATCATTAGAGTATGTTTCAGTCTCTCATCCGGAAATACTATAATTATTTCAACGAGCACTATTGAAGTCAGCGGGAGCTTTCGCCAATCATGAAAATAATAATACTTGGCGCCAATAAAGTCGGTGCCGCACTGGCCGAAAACCTGGCTAAAGAAGCCAACGATATTACTGTGGTTGATCCTAGCGCCATCATGCTCCGGGAGCTAAAAGATCGACTGGATATCGCTACAGTTGAAGGTTTTGTCTCCTATCCTGATGTGCTTGAACATGCCGGTGCCCGCGATGCTGATATGCTTATTGCTATTACTGACAGCGACGAAGTGAATCTTGTTGCCTGTCAGGTTGCCTATTCCCTGTTTCGAACCCCCAAAAAGATTTGTCGCCTGCGCTCCAACTCCTACGTTGCCTCCCAAAAGCTGTTCAGCCCTGAAGCCATCCCTATTGACGTGGTGATTAGTCCTGAACAGGAAGTTTCCCATTACATTAAAAGCCTGATTGATTTACCTGGAGCTCTTCAAGTACTTGATTTTGCAAACGGCCTTGTGCAATTGGTTGCCGTCAAAGCTACATGCGGCGGCCCCTTGATAAACCAGGAATTACGCGCTCTGCGCGAACATATGCCGAATGTAGATACACGTGTGGCAGCAATTTTCCGCCGTAATCGCCCGATAATCCCGGAAGGCAATACAGTCATTGAAGAGGGTGACGAAGTCTTCTTTATCGCCGCCAAAGAAAATATTCGCGACGTGATGAGTGAGTTGCGCAAAGTCGATAAACCCTACAAAAAAATTATGATTGCCGGGGGAGGTAATATTGGTGAACGCCTGGCTGCTTCGCTTGAAACTACCTATCACGTAAAAATCATCGAAACAAATTTTGAACGGTGCCAGGATCTAACCGAAAAGCTCAAATCCACCACTGTTTTACATGGTGATGCATCCGACCAGGAAATGCTGATTGGTGAAAATATAGAAGACACCGATATTTTTCTGGCGCTAACCAATAATGACGACGCCAATATCATGTCATCTTTACTGGCAAAACGAATGGGTGCAGCCAATGTAATGACCCTGATTGCAAACCCCGCCTATGTAGACCTTATTCAAAGCGGAGAAATTGATATTGCTATTTCACCGCAACAGGCCACCATCGGCAGTCTGTTAACACATGTTCGTAAAGGGGATGTGGTTACCGTGTATTCACTACGCAAAGGCGCTGCTGAAGCAATGGAAGCCATTGCCCACGGTGATAAAAATACCTCCAAGGTAGTGGGTAAACAAATCCAGGAAATCGACTTGCCGGAAGGCGCTACTATCGGCGCAATCGTGCGTGACAATAAAGTATTTATTGCCCACGATGACATCGTCATCGAAACCGATGATCATGTAATTCTGTTCCTGGTTGATAAAAAACGCATCCCTGAACTGGAGCGTTTATTCCAGGTCGGACTTGCATTCTTTTAGCATGAGCTTACTTACGCTGAAACACCTGATATTCAGGTTAAACACCATCTGTACACTGGGAACTCAATGAATCTACCGGTTATTTTTCGTATTTTAGGCGTACTGCTGATGCTTTTCAGTTGTACCCAAATACCGCCACTCCTGGTTTCCTATTATTACAATGATGGTGTCATCTATTCATTTCTGACGACGTTTATCCTTACTTTTTTATCCGGTTTTATTCTCTGGGCCCCCGTAATGCGGAACAAGAAGGACCTTAAAACCAGAGATGGTTTCCTGGTTGTAACGCTGTTCTGGACGGTACTTGGTTCATTCGGTAGCTTCCCGTTTATGTTCACTGAATCTTTGAATATGTCAGTGACAGATTCTTTTTTCGAATCCATTTCAGGGCTGACAACCACCGGAGCTACGGTTCTTTCCGGGCTCGATGAATTACCTCGTTCTATTTTGTATTACCGCCAACAACTGCAGTGGCTGGGCGGAATGGGCATCATTGCCATTGCCGTTGCCATCTTGCCTATGCTTGGCATAGGCGGTATGCAGCTTTATCGTGCAGAAAGTCCCGGCCCTATCAAAGATAACAAATTACTACCCCGTGTTACGGAAACCGCCAAGGCTCTGCTGCTCATCTATATTAGCTTGACAATGCTATGTGCTTTGGCCTATTTCCTTGCAGGAATGAGCATTTTCGACGCAATTGGCCACAGTTTCGCAACAATTGCCATTGGTGGATTTTCAACTCATGATGCCAGTATTGGCTATTTTGACAATGTCGGCATAGAGATGATCGCAACGGTCTTTATGCTGATTTCGGGGGTAAATTTTGCCCTGCACTTTTTTGCCTGGGAGCATAAAAGTCTCAAGCATTACTTTAATGATTCGGAGTTCAAATTTTATTTAGGCATGCTTGCTACAATTGCCGTGATCACTGTTTTATTCCTGTTTTTCTCTGGTACCTATGAGTACAAAGATGCAATTTTTAAAGGTATTTTCGGGGTAGTTTCCATTACCACCACCACCGGTTTCAGTACCGCAGATTTTAGTGCATGGCCTACTTTCCTTCCGTTTTTGCTTTTTTACATGGCAATTATTGGTTGTTGCGCCGGCTCTACAGGTGGTGGCATGAAAGTCATTCGTGTTGTATTAATTATCAAACAGGGGATTCGTGAAATTGAAAAGCTGATACACCCCAATGCAGTCATCCCGATCAAATTAGGCAGTCAACGTGTACCTGATCGAGTACTTGAATCTGTCTGGGGATTTTTCTCGGTTTATGTAATGGCTTACATGGCCATGTTACTGGCACTGCTTGCTGTTGATCTGGATATAACTACGGCTTTTACGGCTGTGGGTGCCAGCATAAATAATCTTGGCCCGGGCCTTGGTGATGTCGCTCAAAATTATGGAGATATTCCTGATGCCGCAAAATGGATCCTCTGCCTTGGCATGCTGTTAGGTCGCCTCGAAGTTTTTACTTTGCTGGTTCTATTATCCCCGCACTTCTGGCGAAACTAGTTTTGTATTTTTCCGCGTAGTACGTTCCATGCCATATCCGGTGTAAAGGAATTCATACAGGCAGACATGACACTATAATCACTACTAAAATTACATACGCGTTTATAACAAGGGCTGCACTTAAACTCTGGATTTTCTGCATCCAGGTGAAACTGATTATTACCGCTAGTCCCGATTAAGCCTACACTGGTCGGTCCATACAAGGTCACTGAAGGAGTGCCAACAATGGCTGTTAAATGGGCCAAGCCAGTATCACAACACATAGCCCCTTCCGCATTTTTAATAATCCCGCCCAGCTCGGACAAGGATAATTTTGGTAAAGCCTGAGCGTTGCTATGCTTTGATGCAATTTTTTGCGCCCTTTCAAGCTCTTCCTGATTACCTCCTGGCAACAATACACTCAAGCCATCTTTTTTTACCAGGCTGATAAAATCATGCCAGTAATTTTCTGGCCATAATTTTGTTGTCCAGCTGGCATTATGTACAAGGAACAAATACGGTTTTTGAATAGCTATATCGGGCTTTATAAATGCATTTTGCTTAAGGCCATAATTCGCAAGGCTATCTGGTTTTTCATAATGTAGAGCATTGGCGAATAATTGTCGTTGTCGTTCTATAGCATGTTGGTTTTTATCTATAAAATGCCTGTTTTTATAGGCTATAAAAGCTGGCTGCTCAGCTACACTGTTTCTATCCATGCCATCTACATGCCCTTTTCTTAATAGACTGATAATCGAACTCTTAACGTTATTTTGAGCATCAATAATCGCATCATACTTATTAGCATTAAATGCATGGTAGAAACTTGAAAATTCTTTTTTGCCTAAAGATTCTCGAAAATTATTACGCCAACGTCGATGGGCGCTTTTATATATATTTTTAACGGCAGGGTGCCAGGAAGGAACTTCTGCAAAAGATTCATCAACGACCCAGTCAAATTCAATTCCAGGATACATTACACTTGCATCAGTCAAAGCAGGTAAAGCATGCATCAAGTCACCCATAGATGTCAGCTTAATAACTAATACACGCTTATTAATAATTTAGTCTCTTTTCTTTTTAATTTATATTTTTTTTATGGAGCCAGCTCAGGAAAATATTTTTTTTAATTTTGCCGTCCAGCCGTGACGTCTGCCATGCTTGTTAGCCGCCTTATCATCTTCGACAAAATTAATTTGTATCGATTGCCTGATGCCCTCAAATGCTGGATAGCCATGCCAGCAATCATCTGTAACTTTAAAAGCAATCATTGCTCCGGCATTGGGTGTTATTTCTGCGACAAAATCGTCCATATCTTCACTGCTCAACACTCTCAATTTCCCTGTTTGACTAAGCCAGGGTTCATTGAAATATATCAAGATGGTCGCCATTTTTGATTTTGAGTCAGTGTGGATGCGGCCATCCTTTGCGCGGGATATACCTCTTAAGGTTATTACCATTGGCCGATCACGAAGATCAAGTTCAAGCTTGTTGGAAATAATATTCCTGAAATCAGCCCCGTTTAACTCTTCCAGTAATTCGGTGAAACGTGGCCCAGGATTAACTTCACTCAAGGCAAAACTTCCACCTGCAGTAATATCAGGAAAGTCTTTTAATATTTCATCAACAAAATGTTCAGTAACAGAACGATCTACAACAAAATAAGGGTAGGGGCTCTTGCTGGTTTTTGCAGCAGATACTGCATCAAGGTTTAGAAGTCGGCTCATCTATACTCTCTAATTCTTACTAATTCTTTGCTAATACTTTTCTAAAACCCTTCAAATAATAAACTAATGCTGTACACGCAAATACTGGCAACAAAATATTATCTGATTAATAAGGCCTATGCTCACCTGGAGGAAGCCGCTTGAAACGTTTGTATTCCCATTGATATTGCTCAGGGTATTCATTAACAGCATTTTCAATACTTCTGTTTATCGCTGATACGGATTCTAGTATATGCTTAGCATATACTTTGTCGTCAACTTTTCTAAAAATAATCTTCCAGCCAGTTTTTTTACCAGTTGTCACTCTCGCGGCAAAACCTAAAACTGCGCTTGCCCCTGTCTTGTGTATCAAGCGAGAAACCAGAGTCATGGTAAGAACCTCCTTACCAAACAGGGGAGCAAACTCACCTCCGGACTCCGGGGGCACTTGATCGGGTAAGATGCCGACCATTTCGCCTCTTTTTAAAGATTTTAGCAACAAAGCAACACCTTTGTTATTAGTGGCGACCATGTTTGCACCCGCCCGGCTGCGAGCATTGTATATCAGTTTATCAAGATGTTTGTTTTTTGGCGCCTGATACAGTTGGCTGCTTTGACCACAGCCACAATTATTTAAATATAAACCAAATACTTCCCAATTTCCCAGGTGCGGCGCCAGCACTACCGTGCCTTTCCCGCTAGCATGTGCTTGCTTAAGCAGGTCTAATCCTTCTACTTCCACAATCCTGTCCATTACCTTCCCGGTAGGCCATAACCAGGCCGGCCCGGATTCAGTTAATGTTTGAAAAGTATTGATAATGCTGTTTTTAGCGAGTATCTCGCGCTTAATTTTGTCAGCTTCCGGGTAACACAGTTGAAGGTTGATCTTTGATGTTTCTGCCATTCTTGAAGACAGCAACCAGCTCAAACGCCCCATTACAGAGCCTATGCTTCTAACTATAGACAATGGAAAAATTGCGAGAATACGCAGAAAATTTATAAGTATCAGAGCTTTCAAATTATCAGGTGCCGGTAGTGCGCTCGTTTTATTATTTCAGGTGGGTAGAATACAGTTAATTCTCGCTATCAAGACAGGTTTTTAGCATAATTAGCGCTTTTTAAATCTAGCCTAATTTTATCTGAATTAAGCCTCCAGGAGCCATGTTTGAACAATTCGGCACCCATTGACGTGTCAACGTTTCAGGGACTTATCTTGGCCCTTCAACAATTCTGGGCCGATCACGGCTGCGTCATTATACAACCACTGGATATTGAAGTAGGGGCTGGCACCTTCCACCCCGCTACTTTTTTGCGTGCCATTGGTCCGGAAAGCTGGAATAGTGCTTATATCCAGCCCTGTAGACGACCTACTGATAGTCGCTATGGGGAAAATCCAATGCGCCTGCAGCATTACTACCAGTTTCAGGTAATCCTAAAACCTTCTCCGGCAAACATTCAGGATTTGTATCTAAAATCCTTAAAATTCCTTGGTATTGACACGAACGTGCACGATATTCGCTTTGTTGAGGATAACTGGGAATCTCCCACACTGGGCGCATGGGGGCTTGGCTGGGAGGTTTGGCTTAATGGTATGGAAGTCACCCAGTTTACTTATTTCCAGCAGGTTGGTGGGCTTGAGTGCTTTCCTGTAAGTGGCGAAATTACCTATGGTATCGAAAGAATCGCCATGTACCTGCAAGGCGTAGACAGTATCTACGATATTGTCTGGGCTGAAACCCCCAATGGGACTGTCACATATGGGGATGTTTTCCACCAGAATGAAGTAGAGATGTCAGCCTATAATTTCGAACACGCCAATATCGATAATCTTTTCAAAAGTTTTGATGATAGCGAAACACAATGCCAGTTTTTAATCGAAAACAAACTAGTTCTGCCAGCCTATGAGATGGTCCTGAAGGCCTCTCATTATTTCAATCTGCTGGATGCAAGGTCAGCAATTTCAGTTACCGAAAGGCAACGCTATATTTTGAGGGTGCGCACATTGGCACGCCTGGTAGCCCAGGCCTATTTTGATTCAAGAGCAAGGCTTGGTTTTCCCCTGGCACCTGAAGAACTAAGAATATCTACCCTGGAGAAGTTCAATAATGAATAACCAGGATTTACTCATTGAAATCGGGACTGAAGAACTCCCTCCAAAAGCACTGCCAGGCTTGTCGAAAGCTTTTCAGCGGGAAATTGAAAAAGGACTAAAGCTCAACAATCTTGCTTTTGAAGATAGCCGATTATTTGCCACACCAAGAAGACTGGCGGTTCTCGTAACGGCACTGCAGACAATGCAGGACGCGGTAACAGTAGAAAAATTTGGCCCAGCCCTCAAAGCTGCTTTTGATGATCAGGGCAAGCCAAGTAAAGCTGCAGAAGGTTTCGCGCGATCCTGTGGTGTAACAGTTGCAGATTTAAAGCAAAAGAATGACGGCAAGCTGGAAAAACTTTATTACTCTGCAGAAAGGGAAGGGGAGCAAACCACTGCTTTATTGCCAGAAATCATAATTCAGGCTCTGGCAGACTTACCCATCCCTAAACGTATGCGCTGGGGTTCTTCACGTGAAGAGTTCGTTCGCCCAGTACATTGGGCAGTTGTATTGTTCGGCGAGCAAACTGTAAAAACGCAGATTCTTGGCATTCAATCCGGAAATGAAACCATAGGTCATCGTTTTCATTACCCTCAGTCTATAACTTTGAATAAACCGGCGGAATATGAAAATCTGTTATCTGATACAGGCTATGTCATTCCCGACTTCAATATAAGAAAAGAAAAAATTCGTCATTTGGTCGAAGCGCAAGCACAACAAATTAATGCAACAATAGACCTTGATGAGGAATTGCTTAATGAGGTGACCGCTTTGGTTGAATGGCCTGTTGCTTTAACAGGAAGTTTTGACGACCGCTATCTTGCGGTGCCAAGAGAAGCTCTAATATCCTCCTTAAAAAAGCATCAAAAATGCTTTTACCTCGAAGATAACAAGGGAAATATCAAAGCCAACTTCATCACTGTAAGTAACATCGAGAGTCTTGATCCTGATAAAGTAATAACGGGAAATGAAAAAGTTATTGGGCCCAGACTTGCAGACGCCGACTTCTTTTTTAACCAGGATAAAAAGTATAGTCTTGAATCACGACGTGAGAAGCTGCAAACGGTTATTTTTGAGCAATCGTTAGGAACGGTTTTTGATAAAACAGAACGTGTTGCCAAGCTTTCTTCATATATAGCTGAACAAACAGGCGCAGATATACCGCTTGCTATCCGAGCTGCGCAGCTGGCTAAATGTGATTTACTTACCGGTATGGTAGGGGAGTTTGCAGACCTGCAAGGAACCATGGGTCAATATTATGCACAGCATGATGGCGAACCAGAAGAAGTTGCCCAGGCAATGAGTGAACAATATTTACCGCGTTTCGCCGGTGATCAACTTCCCGAATCTAATACAGGTATAGTTCTGGCACTGGCAGAAAGAATTGATACCATTGTCGGACTGTTCGGCATAGGCCAACCTCCCACCGGCTCAAAAGATCCTTATGCATTAAGACGAGCAGCGCTGGGTATACTCAGAATTATTGTAGAGAAAGAACTCCCTCTGGATCTTGCCTCCTGTATTAATAATGCTATAAGTCACTTCTCCGATTTACCGGAAACAGACAATCTTGACCATTCAGTACTTGATTTTATTTTCGATAGATTCAGGGCCTGGTATGCCGATGAAGGCATCTCAGCAAATATTTTTCTAGCCGTTGACGCAGTCAGGACATCCAACCCTCTGGATTTTGATCTTCGTATTAAAGCAGTCAATCAATTTTCTACCATGCCTGAAGCAGAAGCACTTTCAATTGCTAACAAAAGAGTTTCCAATATTCTTGCCAAGCTGGATCAACAGCCTTCTGCTGATATTGACTCCTCTTTACTCACAGAAGCAGCTGAAATACAGCTGGCAAAAAAGCTTAGCGCATTACTGGTAGAGGTTAAGCCTTTATTAGAAAAAAATCATTACAGTAGAGCGCTTACCGCCATGGCAACCTTGCAAAAAGATGTGGACAGCTTTTTTGATGAAGTCATGGTCAATACAGATGACGAACTCATCAGAAATAATAGGCAGTCTTTACTTCAGCAATTAAGACATCTGTTTTTACAGATTGCCGATATTTCACTCTTGCAGTCCAGCTAGATAACGCTTCCCCCATGACATCCAATTTAATCATTCTCGATCGTGACGGTGTAATTAATTATGACTCTGATGACTATATAAAAAATGCTGAAGAGTGGATACCGCTACCAGGCAGTATTGAGGCTATAAGTGAACTTTCCCGGGCAGGCTTCAAGATTTGCGTAGCGACTAATCAATCTGGTCTGGGCAGAGGACTTTTTACTGAATACGACCTGTCCAACATGCATGAATTAATGCGTCTGGTTGTAGAAGAACAGGGCGGTAAAATTGATGGCATTTTTTTCTGTCCACATACTCCGGAGGATAAATGTGCATGTCGCAAACCCGGGATTGAATTATTAAATCAGATTGAGCAACAATTTTCGCAATCAGTTGAAAACAGCTGGTTTATTGGAGATACAGAAAAAGATATTGATGCCGCACTTGCCAAGCACTGTAAACCAATTCTTGTTTTAACTGGTAAAGGGAGTCTCACTCAGGCAACAATCAAACCAGAAAAGCTGATCAATATACCCGTTTTTGATGATCTGTTTTCGGCCACCATGTTCGTGTTATCTGAACTAAACAGCACAAGCTGACATTAAATTATGCAATTTATTCGTTCACTCATTTATTATTTTGGCTCTTATGGTTTACTTATACCGCACTCAATACTTTGTGTTATCTCAGGTATTTTTCTACCACTCAAAACTCGTTACAAATATTTTCTCTTATGGAATGCATTCAATATTTGGTGGTTAAGTATTACTTGTGGCATAAAATTACAGGTAACTGGCCGCGAGAATATTCCTGACGAATCATTTATTTTGTTATCGAATCACCAAAGCCCCTGGGAAACAATTTACTTCTACTGGGTCTTTCGTCCTATTTGCGCAACATTAAAAAAGGAACTACTTGGAATACCTTTTTTTGGCTGGGCACTAAAACTTCTCGATCCAATAGCAATTGATCGAAATAAAAAGGGCAGGGCGCTTCAGCAGGTACTGGAGCAGGGAAAGGAAAAACTCGAGAGTAATATTTCAGTATTAATTTTTCCCGAAGGAACCCGTGTCGCTCCAGGAGTAGAAAAAAAGTTTTCAGCGGGCGGTGTACAACTAGCAATTTCCTCTGGCAGAAAGATTCTCCCTGTGGCACACAACGCTGGTATTTGCTGTCCAGCACACAAAATTATAAAGCATTCCGGGACCATAAAAGTCGTTATTGGAACGCCCATAGATCCCGCCGGCAGAAACCCGAAAGAAGTTATTCGGGAAATTGAAACCTGGATACGTCAGGCAACCTAAATGCTTGAGTATGAGACCTGCTGGAAAAACACTTAAATATCCAGGTTAGAAACATTCAATGCATTAGTCTCAATAAATTGTCGGCGCGGCTCGACATGATCACCCATCAATGTAGAAAACAACTGATCTGCACCCATGGCATCATCAATAGTTACCTGCAACATTCTTCTATATTCAGGATCCATAGTGGTTTCCCACAATTGTGATGGGTTCATTTCTCCCAATCCTTTATACCTTTGCAAATAGATGCCTCTCATAGCTTCTTTCATCAACCAATCGAGCGCTTCTTTAAAGTCAGTGACTGGAAGCGTCTTCTCGCCTCTTTTTACATAGGCGCCTTCTTCAAACAATCCTGACAGTTTCTCGCCAAGAGAGATGATGTCCTTGTATTCCTTCGACTTGAATAGTTCGGGACGCAAGGTAGTTTTCCTTGAAACACCATGAATTGTAGATTTCACCATAGGTTCATAGAGCTTTTCTTCTTCATCATGAATCACGCTGAACTCATAGGTCGCACCGGAAGTGCTTGTATCAGCTACTTTCTTTTCCAGGGTTTTTGTCCAGTCTTCGACTTTTTCACTATTTGCTAAATCTTCGAAGACCAAAACAGGGTGGCTTATTAATTCTTCAACAACTTCGCCAGGATACTGATGTGACAATCTTTTTATAATTGAACGGACGTTTCGGTACTCGTTGACTATAGACTCAAGAGCGCTGCTGCTAATACCTGGCGCGTCTGCATTAACATGGAGACTGGCTCCTTCCAAAGCATTAGTGGTTTGAAATAAGGCCAACTCTTCTTCATCTTTTAGATATTGCTCTTGTTTACCTTTACGGATTTTAAACAGCGGAGGCTGGGCAATAAATATATGCCCTCTTTCAACTAATTCTCGCATTTGCCGAAAGAAAAATGTCAGCAGCAAAGTTCTAATATGAGATCCGTCAACATCCGCATCTGTCATAATAATAATGCTGTGATATCTAAGACTTTCCGGGTTGAACTCTTCACTCCCAATACCACAGCCCAAGGCTTTAATCATCGTTCCGATTTCAGCAGAGCTCAGCATTTTGTCAAAGCGGGCTTTCTCCACATTCAGAATTTTTCCCTTTAGCGGTAAGATAGCCTGATTTTTCCGATTTCGTCCCTGTTTTGCAGAACCTCCGGCAGAATCACCCTCCACAAGATATATTTCTGAAAGTGCAGGATCTTTTTCCTGACAATCTGCCAGTTTGCCCGGTAATCCGGCGATATCCAGAGCACCCTTGCGACGCGTCATTTCTCGCGCCTTTCTTGCTGCTTCCCTGGCTCGAGCGGCATCTAACATCTTATTAACAATACTTTTGGCTTCCTGGGGGTTTTCCATCAAATAGTCTGAAAATTGACGACCCATTTCTTGTTCAACCGCGGTTTTTACTTCAGAAGAGACAAGTTTATCCTTGGTTTGTGAAGAAAACTTTGGATCAGGAACTTTAACAGAGATTATCGCAGTAAGCCCTTCTCTGGCGTCATCCCCGGAAGTGGGCACTTCCTTACCATTTTTATTCCCCAATTCTTTATCAATATAGCTCTTCAATACGCGAGTAAGTGCGCCTCGAAACCCTGCAAGGTGAGTGCCGCCATCTCGCTGAGGAATATTATTGGTATAGGCATAAATACTTTCCGCATAACCATCATTCCACTGCAAAGCGACTTCAATGCCGATTTCATCAGCTTCCGCTGAAAAATGAAATATCTTGTTTACAGGCGTTTTGTTCTGGTTCAAATAATCAACAAATGCTTCTAGGCCGCCTTCATATTTGAAAATTTCAGAATGCTCAGTACGCTCATCAGTTAGCTCAATAGCAATGCCGGCGTTCAAATATGCCAATTCGCGAAGTTTTTTTGCTAGAACAGCATACTCGAATTCAATATTGGTAAAAGTGTCTACAGAAGGCTTGAAATGGCACAAGGTACCGGATTTATCAGTTTTGGCAGTTACCTTCAAGGGGGCTTCGGGTACACCGTGATGATAGATTTGTTCAAAGGTTTCACCATTACGATGAATGGTTAATTTTAAATAGGAAGACAATGCATTTACTACGGAAACGCCAACGCCATGCAGCCCACCACTTACCTTATAGCTGTTGTCATCAAATTTTCCACCAGCATGCAAGACGGTCATGATCACCTCAGCTGCAGAAACACCTTCTTCATGGATTTCCGTAGGAATACCCCTGCCGTTATCCGAGACGCTAACTGTTTCATCGCTGTGGATTATCACTTTGATCAGGTCACAATGACCTGCAAGAGCTTCATCAATAGAGTTGTCTACAAGCTCGAAAACCATGTGGTGCAGACCAGTTCCATCGTCAGTATCACCGATGTACATACCCGGTCGCTTTCTGACCGCATCAAGGCCCTTAAGGACCTTAATACTTGATGAATCATAGGTATCATTTTCAGCCATTGTAATGCTTTCCTCGTCTGTCCTAAGTGCTTGATTTATATAGCGCTTTATTTTTTTCAGGCTCCTGGAGCGCAGGCATATCCTGACTTTTGATTCTACCATGTTTCACGTGAAACAGCTTGCATTCTTGGAGCTCATAATTACTTCGCCTTATAATTTCGAGCAGCTCATCCTGGTCCGTTCCCGTTAAAAAAAGCTGCCCCCCTAACTCTCTTAGCAAACTACAGACTTTTACCCTGTTTTCCTTATCAAGCTCAGCTGGCAAGTCGTCAATCAGATATAAACATTGCTGGCCAGACTGCTGGGCCAGGAAGGCGCCTTGCGCCAATTTCATAGCGCTGACCAATAACTTTTGCTGACCGCGTGAAAGTATGTCACAGGCGTTTTCAGCCCCTACTCTTATCTTAAGGTCTGCTCGCTGTGGTCCAGCAACAGTATGGCCAAAACTTAGATCCCTCTGCAGCCCCTTTTCAAGCACCAGTGAGATATCTTCCTCTTCATTCCAGCCGCGGATGTAACGCAAGCTCAGCTCATCCACCTGAATTAGTCTGGCTAGCATTTGCTCAAGAAAAGGCAGAAAGGCTGAAAGATAGGCGCTTCTTGAGCCATCAATTTCTTTTGCATGGCGCACAAACTCCTGAGTCCATGGGGCAAGCTCAGCTTCAGGAGCTCTACGTTTGAGTAATATATTCCGGTTTTGCAGGCTGCGCTGAAATTCGCGCCAGTGATTATGAAACTGATGTTTCACGTGGAACACGCCCCAATCAATATATTGTCTTCTGGTTTTTGGGCCGCCCTCCAGAAGCCGGAATGCCTCAGCATTGAGTAATTGCAGGGGGAGGTGCTTGGCCAGTTCGGCGGAAGATTGTGCTTTTTCTCCCTGGACCCTTATCTTAGGGGCGTCATCCAGGCTTCTGCTGGCCCCAAGTGTTATGCCGTCTGATAATTCGCCGAAGACAGAGCAAGCACGCATTCCATGCTGTATTAAAGGGGTTTGCTGGGTATTTCTGAAAGAACGGCCAAGGCCCAGGAAATAGATAGCCTCAAGAATACTGGATTTGCCGCTGCCATTCTCACCGGCGATTAAATTTACACCAGGGGCCAGCTCCAGTGCTTCCTGGGCAATATTACGGAAAGTAGTTAGCTGTAGCTTATGAATGCTGGGCATTCTGCACCCTGCACTAAATCCTGCAAAGAGAAAAGGTTCACTACAACCTCATCGGCATGACAACATAGGTAGCACTACTGTCATCTGAAGAGTGAAGCAAGGCGCTGCTATTAGGGTCAGACACAATAATCTGCACGTTGTCCGTATCCAGTACATTCAAAACATCCACCAGATAAACCACATTAAAGCCTATCTCAACTGAGTCGCCCTTATATTCCACGGCTACCGTTTCTTCGGCTTCTTCCTGCTCAGGGTTATTAGCAATAATCTTGAGCTCGTCATCAGAAAGAATAAGGCGAATACCGCGGAATTTTTCATTGGAAAGGATTGCCGTTCTGTTAAGCGAGTCTCGCAGTTGCTGTCTGCCCGCAATAACATTTTTATCACCGCCTTTAGGAAGTACGCGGTTATAGTCGGGAAACTTTCCATCAACCAGCTTGGAGGTGAAGGTAAAGTTATTCATGTTAACCCGAATATGATTGGTACCTATTACCACGTTAATATCTTCGTCTTCGCCATCAGAAAGTAGACGAGAGAGCTCCAGAATGCCTTTGCGAGGCACAATAACTCCTGTAGTCTCGTTAACATCAGCTTTCATATCCTCGGTTTGCATTGCCAGGCGATGCCCGTCAGTTGCTACAACACGGAGATAGTCAGGACTTACTTCAATTAACATGCCGTTTAAATAATAGCGTACATCCTGCTGGGCCATGGCAAAACTTGTGTTATGCAGCATGGTTTTGAGCAGTCCCTTGGAGGCAGAAAATTGCAGGGTGCCAGAGGACTCTTCGACACCTGGAAAATCAGTTGCAGGCAGCGTCGATAAGGAAAAGCGGCTGCGGCCAGACTGGATTTTCAATTTTTCATCATCCAGTTCGAATTTCAGGGAAGCGCTATCAGGCAGGGATTTACAGATATCCATTAGTTTTCTTGCGGGAACCGTTATTTCACCATCACTTTTCGCAGAATCGACCTCTACACTGCCCATCAGCTCAACTTCCAGATCAGTTCCGGTAAGTGAAAGTTGATTTTTATCCAGGACAAGAAGGACATTCGAAAGAACCGGCAATGTCTGACGTCTTTCCACCACACCAGTGACCAATTGCAGGGGTTTTATCAATGCTTCACGGGAAATTTCAAATTGCATGGCGTTAACTAATCCTTTGATTTATATATATTTTTAGCTTGAAAGAGAACGTAAAAGGTTTTGGTAATCTTCATTAATATCGGAAGACGATTTTCGCAGATCGCTAATTGTGCGACAGGCATGCAAGACTGTTGTGTGATCTCGCCCTCCATACAGATTACCTATTTCAGGCAAGCTGTGATTGGTTAATTCTTTTGAAAGACACATCGCCACCTGGCGCGGACGGGCAACAGACCTCGTTCGGCGCTTTGACGTCATATCAGCCATTTTGATTTTATAATATTCAGCCACTATGCGCTGAATATTATCGACACTAATTAATTTATTTTGTATTGCAAGCAGATCCTTTAAAGCATCCTTAATCAGGGGAATAGTGATTTCTGAACCCATAAAGCGTGTGTGAGCAATTACTTTTTTCAATGCACCTTCCAGCTCACGAACATTTGAGCGTAGTTTTTGTGCCATGAACATAGCTTCCTCGTTGGGAAGGTAAACCTGCTCCTGATTGGCTTTATTAATTAAAATTGCAGCTCTTGTTTCCAGTTCCGGGGGCTCTACAGCAACGGACAAACCCCAACCAAAGCGCGACTTCAGCCTTTCTTCTAAGCCGTTGATTTCGCTATGATATTTGTCGCATGTCATGATAATTTGTCGGCCACCCTCAAAGATCGCATTGAAGGTATGGAAAAACTCTTCCTGGGAACGCTCTTTATTGGCAAAGAATTGAATGTCATCAATCAACAAAGCATCCACAGAGTGGTAATAACGCTTGAATTCATTGATGGCGTTGAGCTGGAGTGCAGACACCATGCTGCCGACAAATGTTTGTGAATGAAGATAAACCACATTGGCATTTGGGTTCTGTTCAATTAAATGGTTGCCAATGGCATGCATAAGATGTGTTTTGCCGAGACCTACACCACCATAAATAAATAGCGGGTTATAAGCACCGCCTGGATTATCAGCAACCTGGGCAGCTGCCGCTCGAGCAATCTGATTGGATTTACCTTCAATAAAGTTATTAAAAGTGTAGTTGCGGTTAAGCTCACCTTTATAACGCTGGTGGCGGCTTTTGCTGCCTAATGCAGGAATTGACTGCTTCTGTGCAGGATGACGTGAACCAAATACATCTTCCAATACGCTCTGTCTATTGGTAGAGCCGGACGAAGAATCCTGTGAAGAGCCATGTGAAGAGAGCAAAGATGAGGCCGCTTGAGAATAATTAACCCCGGTTTCATTTTTCCTGCCTGAACTGTCTGATAATGAGTCTTCAGACTGATATGACGCTCTGTTCCCGTATTCCGGTTCCAGGGAGTTAGTCAAATCTGAAGTGCTAAAAGCCTGATCAAGTGAAATATCAGCAGGAAGTTTTTCAGGGTTGGCAATTTCCAGTATTACCGTTGGCTGGGTGTTTTCGTTATTTTCGTGAATAATTTCTTTAATTCTTTCCAGAAAGTGATCCTTTACCCACTCCAGAATGAATTTATTCGGGGCGAGTAAGTAAAGGGTATTATTCCCATTAATAAAACGTAGTGGTCTTATCCAGGTATTAAATTGTTGAGAAGGAAGTTCGTTTTTAAGACAATAAATACACTTCTGCCAGGTGGCAACAATCACGATTTTTACGACTCCAGTTTATTTTTATTATCGGTCGGGAAATTTTCATTAATTCTACCCACTGGGGACAGTGTTATCCACACAAAAAGGGTTTTTTTTCGTTTATTTCTCGCCATTTATTTTGCCTATATTTCAATATGTTAGATGCATTATGCTAGCAGTTTCAGGCTTAAAACGTTACACCAAAGAGCGCGTAAAAAAGGGGCTACTTGTGCGCAACCTGTGGATAACTTGTGGGCTGAGCAAGGCGCTGTCTAAATATCAAAAAATAGAAATTTCAGGATGTGATCCAATTATAAATTTACCATTGATAAACTGGCTATCGATTGGGCCAAGTTTTCAAATTGGCAATTTTGCTTGTTATTTTTGAATCATGAGCAGCAAGCTTTGCTCCGCACCTGACTAATAACGCAATGAAATTGCATTATGCAGGGAAAGGCATTAGAATTCGCATCCCTTTTTTAGGGCTATTACCAATGTCACTTTAAGGGCCATTGGACAAGCTAGTAAATAAGAATATTGTTCGACTTTTCCAGGAATTATTATGAAAAGAACATTTCAACCAAGCGTCATTAAACGCAAAAGAACTCATGGCTTCAGATCACGTATGGCAACTAAAGCTGGCAGACAGTTATTGAGCCGCAGAAGATCCAAAGGCCGCGCCATCCTGTCCGCTTAATACCCGGGTTAATTCTTGCTTTTAGAAAGTAAGCCCCGGGGTCAGCCCCAGCCAACAGGAGAAATTTCAGTGGTGGATCAACGATTCCCCAAAGCTTGCCGCCTGTTGGACTCAATATCCTACGAACAAGTATTTAATAAACCAGCTATCAGGGTTTCCAATAAATACTTTTTAATTCTCGGGAATTGGACTGAGCTGGAACAGGCACGGCTTGGCGTTATCGTTGCCAAGAAAAATATTGCCAAGGCGAATCAGCGAAACCGCATTAAACGTTTGATCAGGGAGGCGTTCAGGGTGAAAAAATCATCATTCGCGCCTGTAGACCTCGTTGTAATGGCAAGAAAAGGCCTGCAACTCCTTGAAAACAGTGAATGCCAGCCGTATATCCATGATTTAATGGACGAAATTGTAAAGAAGAAGCCTTCAACCTGAAAACATCCCATGGTTAAAATTCTCTCCGCACTAATTCATCTATATAAGCGCCTGATAAGTCCCTTGTTAGGGCCCCATTGCAGATTCTACCCATCCTGTTCCAGCTATTTTCTCCAGGCATTGGAGACTCATGGGGCAGCGAAAGGCTTTTCACTTGGTATTAAAAGAATTTGCCGCTGTCATCCGCTTAATGAAGGCGGAATAGATCCTGTTCCCGCACCCGATTGTTCGCACAAGACTGACCTTCCCACCACGGAATTACCCAATAGCTTTACTGTTAATAAGGAAACACGACTCCGCCATGGACATTAAACGCAATCTAATTCTTGTAGGACTGGCGGTTGTCAGTTATTTGATGCTGCTGGCCTGGAATGAAGATTATCCGGCCGGTTCGCAAACTGTGACTGAACCAGTGGAAACTGCAGCTAATAATAACAGTCAAGTACCAATAGTAGACCTGCCAGTAGCAGCCGCGTCAGAAACGGGTGGCTCAATTGATGACTTACCGAGCATTCCTTTAAGCGCAGAAGCCTCTGCAGTCCAGGTTGTTGAAACACAGTCTACAGCGCAGCTTATTACCATCACCTCCCCTAAACAAATAATTACAATTGATTTGCTAGGTGGCGATATCGTCGGACTTTCGCTGCCTGATTTCCCGGTGTCACTGGAAACGCCAGATCAGCCTTTTAGTTTACTCAGGCAGGATTCTGCTCTCGTTTATATTGCACAAAGCGGTTTGATTGGTCGAGATGGCCCGGATGCAAACCCTGCAGGACGACCTCGTTACACAAGCGTACAAAGCAGCTATACCATTAGTAGTGAGACAGAAGCTGTCGACCTTTTTTTTACTACAGATGATATTGAAATAACGAAAAGATTCATCGTGTCCAGTGAAGACTACCTGGTGAGAGTCCAGTACCTTGTTAACAATGGAAGCAGTGATTCCTGGCAGGGTAATATGTTCGGGCAAATCAAGCGCGATAATTCAGATGACCCTAGTCAAGATGGTGGGGGTTTTAGGGTAAACACCTTTTTAGGTGCTGCCATTACAACACTGGATGACCCCTATGTTAAATTCGATTTTGATGATATCGCTGAAGGCGTCGATTCAATAACAACCACCGGTGGCTGGATTGCTTTCTCCCAACATTATTTTCTAGGCAGCTGGATTCCAGATGCAAGCAAAGATAATTCATTTACCATGCGACGTAATGCACAAGGTGAAAATCTCCTCACTTTTGTCAATCCCCCTGTTACTGTTCAGCCAGGTGGGAGTGAAACAATTGAAGCCGGATTCTGGGCAGGACCAAAGGATCAATACCGACTAGATGAAATTTCACCAAATCTCGATCTGACCATTGATTACGGCTTGTTCTACTTTATTGCATCTCCAATATTCTGGTTGCTGACAGAAATTAATGACCTGGTTGGTAATTACGGCTTTTCAATTTTACTTCTTACTCTTGTTATCAAGCTCATTCTTTATCCGCTATCAGCAAAAAGTTTGAAGTCTATGGCCAAGATGCGGCGCTTGAGTCCAAAAATTGCTGAAATTAAAGATCGTTGTGGTGATGACAAACAAAAGTTTATGCAGGAGCAAATGGCACTGTGGAAAAAAGAGCAGGTTAATCCTTTTGGCGGCTGTCTACCCATGCTATTGCAGATGCCTGTCTTTTTAGGGATCTACTGGGTATTGAACGAAAGCGTTGAATTACGTCAGGCATCTTTTATCTTCTGGTATGAAGATCTCTCGCAAATGGATCCTTATTTCATTCTGCCTATATTGTTTGCCGCTGCTATGTTCTTACAACAGGTTATTACACCAATGCAGACCATGGATCCGGCCCAGGCAAAAATGATGAAATTTATGCCGTTAATTTTTGCTGTATTCTTTCTCTGGTTTCCAGCAGGACTTGTTTTGTATTACACAGCAAACAGCGTACTTTCTATTCTGCAACAGTGGATCATCACAAAGCAGATTGATCGAACCTATAAGCCCAAAGGGACCTGACCTTATAGTGGAAATAGTGGGAAATGTAGATGACTGTCAGTAAGCAAACAATCTGTGCAGTCGCCACACCTTCAGGACGCGGAGGTATCAGTATTATCCGCGTTTCTGGTTCTGACTCTTCCAGAATCGCCAAACAAATAGCGGGACACCTGCCCCCTACAAGATATGCTCATTATGGAAATTTTCTTGCCAGCTCTGGCGAAATCATTGATTCCGGTATAACACTTTTCTTTCCAGGCCCGGATTCTTTTACCGGTGAAGATGTCATTGAACTACAGGCCCATGGCGGCCCCTTCGTAGTGGATATTCTGCTTCAGGAAATTCTTTCCATGGGAATACGCTTGGCAAGGCCTGGTGAATTTTCCGAACGGGCTTTTTTGAATGACAAAATTGATCTTGCGCAAGCAGAAGCTATTGCAGATTTAATAGAAAGTAACTCAGCTGAAGCAGCACGCTTTGCTATTCGTTCTCTGCAAGGTGACTTTTCTACATTAGTTAATGCCTTAATTAATGCCATAGTCGAGTTGCGTATGTATGTTGAAGCTGCAATGGATTTCCCGGAAGAGGAAGTCGATTTTCTGGGAGAGGGCGATGTAGAAAACAGATTACAGCAACTTCTCACCCAAATGGATGACGTCCTTGCCCAAGCCAGGCAAGGCACCATTATGAAAGATGGCTTAAAGGTAGTTATTGCCGGTGAACCCAACGCGGGAAAATCCAGTTTGTTAAATGTGCTGGCTGGACAGTCCAGAGCTATCGTTACTGAAATAGCCGGCACAACAAGAGATACGCTGAAAGAACATATCAGTATCGATGGTATGCCACTTCATATTATTGATACCGCAGGGCTTCATGTCAGCGAAGATATCATTGAGCAGGAAGGCATCAGACGTGCCTGGCAGGAAATAGGTGAAGCGGATCTTGTGCTGCTGGTGATTGATGCAAGTAAGGAGTTTGATTTGGAGAACTTTGAACTTTTTACAGAAATACAAAAATTAATTCCTGAGCCACAAAATTTGTTTCTGGTATTTAATAAAATTGATCTTGCCGAAGCTTCTGCAAGACTGGAAATGGGTAATGAATCTTCACCAACATCAATATACCTTTCAGCTAAAAAAGTGGAAGGTATTGATCTGTTAACTACAGCATTAAAAACCCATGCCGGTCTGAATACCACAGTTGAAGGTGGCTTTATCGCCAGACGGCGTCATCTTGATGCGCTTGAAAAGTCACGTTCTTTCCTGGTATCTGCATTGGAGCAATTAGTTTCCAGCAAGGCCGGAGAGCTTGTTGCCGAAGATTTACGTGAAGCTCATCAGTCCCTTGAGCTTATCACCGGTAGATATACCCCGGATGACTTATTAGGTGAAATTTTTTCCAGTTTTTGCATTGGAAAATGATAAGAAGCTGGCAGGAAAATAAAGGTTTGTAACTTTAGACCTTTCAGGAAATAAAGTTATATACACTTATCTTTACTTAAAACACGACTCTTCCACAGTTATATCCCCAGAATCATCACACTGAGAATTACCTGTGGGAAACACAGCTTCAAACAATGAACAAGCTGTGCAGTCTATTTGCAGCTTATGGTGGCATGTATAAAGCCCCTGTTTGTCTCCAGGCTATACCTTGCTTACACTCAAGTTAGAAGCAGGCTTCCCACAGGGTTTGTACGCAGGCAAGCCCTTGAAGCTAGAGGAAATAAACTACTTACGCACAGAAAAGGGCTTTACTAATAGTAGTAATAACATTAAATATATATTCTTCTTTCTATATATATACTTATTTATATAAATAACTATAAAAGTATAAGAAAAGTCTTTTTCCTTCATTTTTACATCGAAATGCTTATACTTAGCCCCCCATTTTTGACCAACACTGCAAAAAGCGTATATACACCATAAAATGACAGACACAGGCACTACTACTCAGACATTTGATGTCATCGTTGTTGGTGGCGGACATGCAGGCACAGAAGCTGCGCTTGCTGCTGCGCGTATGGGGGTTAAAACATTACTGGTTACTCATAATATTGACACCCTCGGGCAAATGTCATGCAACCCTGCCATCGGCGGGATAGGAAAGACGCACCTGGTAAAGGAAATTGACGCTCTCGGTGGTGCGATGGCTAAAGCTGCTGATCTGGCCGGAATTCACTTTAGAACCTTGAATGCCAGCAAAGGGCCGGCTGTGCGTGCAACCAGAGCGCAGGCTGATCGAGCCTTATACAAAGCAGCAATCAGGCATATGCTGGAGAATCAGGAAAATCTCAGTATTTTCCAACAAGGGATAGATGACCTAATCATTGAAGGTGAAACAGTCCGGGGTGTGGTCACTCAGATGGGCCTGACATTTTTTGCCTCGCAGGTGATTTTAACTACGGGCACTTTTCTGGGCGGAAAAATCCATATCGGTCTTAACAATCATGCCGGAGGTCGAGCCGGGGACGCACCATCCATAGCGCTTGCTCAACGACTTCGTGAGCTGCCTTTCAATGTTGGGCGACTGAAAACCGGGACACCACCACGACTTGATGCGGATACCGTAGATTTTTCGGTAATGACTGAACAAGCAGGTGATACGCCATTGCCGGTAATGTCATATCTGGGAGAAACAGATCAACATCCCCGACAAGTGAGCTGTTATATCACTTCAACGAATGAGAAGTGCCATGAAATCATTCGTCAGGGGCTGGAATTTTCTCCAATGTATGCTGGTGAAATTGAAGGGGTAGGGCCACGTTATTGTCCGTCAATTGAAGATAAGGTGGTCAGGTTTGCTGATAAAGACAGCCATCAGATTTTTGTTGAACCTGAAGGACTCAACAGTCGAGAGTTATACCCCAACGGGATATCCACCAGTCTTCCCTATGACATTCAGGTGCAATTAATTGCAGAAATAAAGGGCTTTGAAAATGCGCGCATTGTGCGTCCTGGCTACGCCATAGAATATGATTATTTTGATCCCAGGGATTTGACCTATTCTCTGGAAACGAAATTTATAAAAGGTTTGTATTTTGCAGGACAGATTAATGGCACAACGGGTTACGAAGAAGCTGGAGCCCAGGGACTGTTGGCAGGTATCAATGCTGCCTTGGCAATTCAGGATAAACCCTCCTGGTGCCCGGGGCGTGATGAGGCCTACATAGGCGTTCTGGTTGATGACCTGATCACTCAGGGAACTCAGGAGCCTTACCGAATGTTTACTTCCAGAGCGGAATACCGGCTTATGCTAAGGCAGGATAATGCAGATTTCCGTTTGACCGAGACTGGTCGCAAGCTTGGGCTGGTTGATGATGCTCGATGGCAATCATTTTCTGAAAAGCAGGATCAGGTGACGAAAGAAAGCACACGACTGGAAAGCACCTGGGTACAAACCAAAGGCTCTCTAAGTGAAAAAATTAACCCTCTTCTGGAAAAACCTATAAGCCATGAATACACCTTGTCTGAAATCCTGTCGCGTCCCAAAGTGACCGTGACAGCGCTGAATCAGGCTTGCATAGATGAGGGAATTCTTGCTGAGCACCCACATCCACTGGTTGCTGAGCAGGTAGAAATCAGGATTAAGTATCAGGGTTATATCAATCGTCAGCATGATGAAATAGAAAAACTCAAGCATCAGGGAAATACTGTTATTCCTGCTGATTTTGATTATCAGTCAATTTCTGGTCTTTCCAGTGAACTGACGCAAAAACTTGGGCAGACCAGACCTGACAGTATTGGTAAAGCTTCCCGTATACCGGGTATAACTCCCGCGGCCATTTCCCTGTTGCTGGTTTACCTGAAAAAACACCAGCATAAAAAACCTCGGGATATATCCTTATCACCTCAAGAAGCTCGCGAAGAGTCCAATAATAAGCACGATAAGATTGCCTGATGGATTCTGAGCAACAGCAACTCAGCGAAAAACTGAAGCAAAAGTTACAAACAGGATTGTCCAGCCTGGGTCTCGATTTGAGCAATGCCCAGCAGAATAAACTTATTCATTACCTGATACTGTTAAATAAGTGGAATAAGGCCTATAACCTTTCCGGGATAAAGGAAATAGAGCAGATGCTCAGCTACCATTTGCTGGACAGTCTCGCCATAATTCCCCATATTGAAGGCAATATAATTCTGGATGTTGGTACAGGGGCTGGCCTTCCAGGGATACCTCTGGCAATTTTTTACCCGGAAAAAAAGTTTTTCCTGCTGGACAGTAATGGCAAGAAGACGCGTTTTCTATTTCAGGTAAAAACAGAATTGGCTCTGGAAAATATAGAAGTGTTTCACAATCGAGTGGAGACCTTTCAAAGCCCTGAACAAATTGATATTGTCCTGTGCCGTGCTTATGCCACCCTGGACAAGATAGCGATGCAATGCGGGCATTTATTGAAAGACGATAGCAAAATACTGGCAATGAAGGGCCAATACCCTGAAAAAGAAATAGCAGAATTACCAAAATCATATAAATTCAATAAGACTATTGAATTAAGCGTGCCCGGTGTTGAAGGGTATCGGCATTTGATTGAGATCGTCCCGGTAAGCGGACAATGAACAGGATTGTATAAAAAGTGAGCCATATTTTTGCCATAGCCAACCAGAAAGGCGGTGTGGGTAAAACCACAACAACTGTCAATTTGGCAGCCTCACTGGCTCGCATGAATAAAAATGTCTTGCTGGTGGACCTGGATCCTCAGGGTAATGCCACCATGGGTAGTGGTATTGAGAAAAATGATCTTGATGTAAGCGTTTATGATTTGTTGGTGCAGCAGGCGCTGCTGGAAAATATCGTTCTTAAAACACCTGTAGCAGGTTTTGACCTGCTCCCTGCCAACTCGGATCTGACAGCTGCAGAAGTAGAGCTTCTGGATAAGGAAGGCAGGGATCACCGCCTGCGCGATATTCTAACTCAGTCAAATGTGACTTATGACTATATCCTGATTGACTGCCCACCTTCCCTGAATATGTTAACTATTAACGCCTTGGTTGCAGCAGACGGGGTGTTGATTCCCATGCAATGTGAATACTATGCACTGGAAGGTTTGTCGGCACTTTCCGAGACCGTTCAGGCAGTAGCAGCGGCTCTAAATCCGGGATTAAGTATCGAAGGGATCGTGCGAACCATGTATGACCCCCGCAACAAGTTGTCACAGGAAGTCTCGGACCAGCTCATTGAATATTTCGGCGATACAGTTTACAGAACAATTATTCCCCGCAATGTAAGGCTGGCTGAAGCCCCCAGTTTTGGCGTACCGGTAATAGTGTATGATAAATCCTCGCGTGGAGCGTTGGCATATATTGCCCTGGCCGGTGAAATTCTCAGGCGCCACAGCACCAATAACAGTGAACATGAAAGCTCCTCTGCGCCCAAAGATGGATTAAGCGGGTAAATTGAGCTCTTCCGGTGATATTTACTAAAACGGTAAAAATTAAGTGATTAAAGTGGCAGCTAATAATGGCAATTAAAAAAAGAGGATTGGGCAGGGGACTGGATGCTCTGTTGGGAACAGGAAACTCCGGTTCTGAACGACAAAAAACACAAGTCGACGGTTCTGCCTCGCCTGAAGCTCCTGCAGAGGTGTCAATCCAGCCTGATACACAAGTTCATTCAGGTGATGAAAACAATACGCTTAAATACCTGCCAGTAGAGTTCATTCAGCCAGGAAAATACCAGCCACGCCTGGACATGCGTCCTGAATCCCTTGAAGAGCTGGCAAGTTCAATCAGGGCTCAGGGGGTAATGCAGCCCATTGTTGTGCGTTCTATCAGTAGCAATAAATACGAAATAGTTGCCGGTGAAAGACGCTGGCGAGCCTGTCAGCTGGCAGGTCTGGACAAGATTCCGGTAATTATCAAGCAGGTTGCCGACGAAGCGGCCATTGCCATGGCGCTTATTGAAAATATCCAGAGGGAAAACCTGAACCCCATTGAAGAGGCTATGGCATTACAACGCCTGATAGAAGAATTCGAACTAACCCAGCAGGAAGCCGCAGACGCGGTGGGTAAATCCCGCACCACGGTTACTAACCTGTTACGATTAATGAGTCTAAATCCCGATGTTCGCAGGCTTGTTGAGCATGGAGACCTGGAAATGGGTCATGCGCGTGCACTTTTGTCTCTTCCATTTGAAAAGCAGGTGGAAGTAGCAAGAATGGTCACTGGCAAGGAGCTATCCGTGCGTCAGACTGAGGCCCTGGTCAGACGTTTACAGTCCACAAAGGGTAAAAAGGCCCCGTCCGGAAAATTAGACCCTGACATTCGTCATCTGCAAGATAATTTGGCCGAAAAACTGGGTACGCAGGTCATGATTCAGCATACGGCAAAGGGAAAAGGAAAACTCATTCTAAAATATAACTCCCTTGACCAGCTCGATGGCATTCTCGGACACATAAAATAGTGTAATTACTCGCTTTTTTTAGGGAATCAGGTTGTAGGATTTTTTGAAAATCAATATAATGCGCCCGGTCTAAAAGCACTGAAAAAACACTATGTATGGAAGCGCCCGGGGACGGTGACACAAACGGTCAGAATAAACAGGCTAACAAACCTGCTACCGTTTCAAGAATAAAAGCGCCTCCACTCTACATTGCTTTTATAATCCAGTTTTTTATTTGTGTGATGCTGGCATTGGCAGCCTGGCTTTTGCTCGATGTTGTTACAGCATATTCAGTCTTGCTGGGCGGCTTGGTAAGCATTGTGCCAAACAGTTATTTTGCCTGGAAGGCTTTCCGCTATCGCGGAGCGAGTAACACGCCATTGATTGTAAAGTCATTTTACGCAGGCGAAACAGGCAAACTGATTATGACCGGCGTAAGCTTCGCTTTGGTATTTGGCGGAGTAAAGCCCCTGAATGAATTAGCAGTAATAGTAAGTTTTATTATTGCTATTGTTGTAGGACTTGTAACGACTGCATGGGTTAGCGTAGTTAAAAGGTAAGTGTCATACAAAGCAGGCAGCCGAAATAAGTAAGAAGTTTTTAAGCATAAACACATATTTTATAACAAAGAACGTTTTAACAATTCTGACGAATTAATAGAAAATTAACTCATGGCAAGCGAAGCAACTCACGAAGAAGCAGGACACGTTGAAGCAGAAGCCCAGACACAGGGCGAATATATTCAGCATCACCTTCAGTTCCTTACTTATGGTAAGCACCCTGATGGTCACTGGGGCTTTGCTCATACTGAAGAAGAAGCTACAGAGATGGGCTTCTGGTCTTTTCATGTAGACATGTTGGGCTGGTCAGTTGCCCTGGGATTACTTTTTGTCCTTTCTTTCAAGAAAATGGCCGATAAGGCCAGTGTAGCAACACCATCTGGATTTCAGAATTTTGTTGAATGGGTTTATGAATTTGTTAATCAAAATGTAAAAGATACTTTTCACGGCCACAGCTCATTGATTGCTCCTTTGTCCATGACCATCTTCTGCTGGGTTATCCTGATGAACACCATGGACCTGGTTCCGGTTGATATCCTGCCCTGGATTGCACAAACCATTTCCGGTGACGAACATATTGCATTTCGTGCAGTACCAACGACAGACCCCAATATCACCTTGGGCATGTCACTCAGTGTTTTCATCCTGATCATTTTTTACAGTATCAAAATCAAGGGCGTTGGTGGGTTCATGAAAGAGCTGGCTTTTCAACCCTTTGGCCCATGGATGATGCCTTTCAATCTACTGATCGAAGTACCGACACTACTGGCTAAACCGGTATCACTTGGTTTGCGTCTTTACGGAAATCTCTATGCTGGCGAATTGGTGTTCCTGCTTATTGCTTTATTCGGCTGGTGGCAGCTTCCTGCGCATTTTATCTGGGCAGCGTTCCATTTGCTGGTCATCCCGTTGCAGGCGTTTATTTTCATGATGCTGACGATTGTTTATCTGAGTCAGGCTTGTGAGGATCACTAAGAGTTTTAAAAGAAATAAATATAACGAAAATTATACCGTTTTATAAAATCACTAAATAAGGTAATTACCTTAACAACTGGAGGAAGAAATGGAGTCAATATTGGCTTTTACAGTACTAGGAGTACTGCTGGTATTAGGTATGGGTGCACTTGGAACCGCTATTGGTTTCGGTATCCTGGGCGGCAAGTTGCTCGAAGGTTCAGCTCGTCAGCCAGAACTGGCCCCTATGTTACAGGGTAAGATGTTCCTGGTAGCCGGCCTGATTGACGCGGTAACCATGATCGGTCTAGCTATCGGCATGTGGTTTACTTTTGCCAATCCTTTTGTTGCTGCGCTGCTCGCGGCTGGTTAATCGAGCTTTTTCGAAAGAATAAAGAATCGAATTGACAGCAATTAATTAGCGAACAATAGAAAGTACACTGGGTAAGAGGTGTTACTGTGAATATAACAGCAACAATATTTGGACAAATGATCGCCTTCGCGTTTTTCGTGTGGTTCTGCATGAAATATGTGTGGCCGCCGTTGACGAATGCGCTGGCAGAACGGCAAAAAAAGATTGCCGATGGTCTTGAAGCAGCAGAACGCGCTGAAAAAGACCTTGAGCTGGCACAGGTTAAAGTGGCAGATCAACTAAAAGAAGCAAAGGTTGATGCGTCCGGCATTATCGATCAGGCAAACAAACGTGCGAGCCAGATCATTGACGAAGCCAAAGAACAGGCTCGTGAAGAAGGACAGCGCTTGATTGCAGGCGCCCAGGCAGAAATCGAACAGGAAGTGAATCGCGCCAAGGAACAACTTCGTACCCAGGTGGCAGGAATTGCCATTGCCGGTGCAGAAAAAATCCTTGAAGCAACGATTGATGAAAGCGCACATGCTGAGCTTGCTGAAAAGCTTGCGGCCAGTTTGTAAGCATCTGACGACCTTAATTGACAACATAGATTAAAGACAATATGGCTGAGTTAACAACATTAGCAAGACCTTACGCCAGGGCGGCCTTTGAAGTTGCCGTGGAGTCTGAAAGCCTGGGCATATGGTCAAAGGACCTGGCCCTTGTGGCTGCGGTTGTTGGCAAGGGAGCTGTTAAAACTGCGCTGTCTTTACCTTCATTAACAGGTGAAAAACAGGCACAAATGGTTATTGATCTTTGTGGTGACGAAATTGGCGGCGCGGTGAAAAACTTCATCTCGATTCTTACTGACAACAAGCGCATAAGCTTGATGCAGGAAATCGTAAAAATGTTTGAAGCGCTGAAAGCCGTTCAGGAAAAAAGAGTTGACGTAAATGTTACCTCTGCCTTCCCGCTTTCAGAAGGTATTGAGGCCAAGCTCACTGCATCGCTAAAAGAAAAGCTGCAGCGTGATGTGGTACTTCACAGCGAGATTGATAAATCCCTGATTGGTGGTGCCATTATCAGAGCTGGCGATCTTGTTATTGATGGCTCGGTGCGTGGAAAGCTCTCCAAGCTGGCCGAATCAATGAAAGCCTGAAAATTGCGGTATAAAAACGAATTTAGCAAACTGAATAAAATAAGTTAAAGGTAAAATTAAACTCACAGGATACCCTTAAAAAGGGCTTGGGTTGAGGAAACAAAAAAATGCAACAACTGAATCCTTCAGAAATTAGCGAAATTATTAAACAGCGCATCGACAGTCTTGATGTGTCTGCACAGGCGCAGAACGAAGGCACAATCGTCAGCGTATCCGACGGTATTATCCGAATTCACGGTCTTGCCGATGTAATGTACGGTGAGATGATTGAGTTCGAGGGCGGTATCTACGGTATGGCTCTCAACCTGGAGCGTGATTCAGTAGGTGCGGTAGTACTTGGTGACTACCAGAGTCTTGCTGAAGGGCAGACTTGTCGTTGCACACAACGAATTCTTGAAGTCCCTGTCGGCCCTGAACTGGAAGGACGCGTTGTTGACGCACTGGGAAATCCCATTGACGGCAAAGGCCCGATCAATGCGAAAGAAACCGACGCTGTTGAAAAGGTAGCGCCAGGTGTAATTGCCCGTCAGTCAGTGTCCCAACCAGTGCAAACCGGTCTGAAAGCCATTGATGCAATGGTGCCAATTGGGCGCGGACAGCGTGAACTGATTATTGGTGACCGCCAGATTGGTAAAACAGCGGTAGCCATTGATGCGATTATTAACCAGAAAAATACTGGCGTTAAATGTATCTACGTTGCGGTTGGTCAGAAACAATCATCTATTGCCAGCGTAGTACGTAAACTGGAAGAGCATGGCGCCATGGACCACACCATTGTGGTTGCAGCCGGTGCTTCTGATCCAGCGTCCATGCAATTTATTGCACCGTACTCCGGTTGCACCATGGGTGAGTACTACCGTGATCGTGGTCAGGATGCCCTGATTATTTATGATGACCTGACCAAACAGGCCTGGGCATATCGCCAGATTTCATTGTTGCTGAAACGACCACCAGGCCGTGAAGCCTATCCAGGTGATGTGTTCTATCTCCATTCACGTCTGCTTGAAAGAGCTGCACGTGTTAATGCTGAATACGTAGAAAACTTTACAAATGGCAAAGTAAAAGGACAAACAGGTTCTTTGACCGCCCTGCCAATTATTGAAACTCAGGCTGGTGATGTATCGGCCTTTGTACCAACCAACGTAATTTCCATCACCGATGGGCAGATCTTCCTGGAAACCAACCTCTTTAACTCGGGCATTCGTCCTGCGATGAACGCAGGTCTGTCGGTATCTCGTGTGGGTGGTGCAGCGCAAACCAATATCATCAAGAAGTTGGGTGGTGGTATTCGTCTGGCGCTTGCCCAGTATCGTGAACTGGCCGCCTTTGCCCAGTTTGCTTCAGATCTTGATGAAGCAACCAGAGCTCAGTTGGAACATGGCCAGCGTGTAACAGAGTTGATGAAACAGAAACAGTATTCTCCTCAGTCAGTAGCAGAAATGGGCATTGTTCTTTATGCCGCCAACGAAGGTTATCTGAAAGAAGTGGAGATGGACAAGATTTCTGCTTTTGAAGCTGCCCTGTTGTCCTACATGAATTCTGAATACAGCGACCTGATGAACAATATCAATGAAACCGGTGACTACACCGACGCTATTCAAAATTCCTTCAAGGAAGCAATGGATAAATTCATCTCAACCCAGAGCTGGTAATAAACAATGGCTGCCGGAAAAGAAATTCGCAATCAGATCGGGAGTATTAAGAATACTCAGAAGATCACCAGCGCTATGGAAATGGTTGCAGCGAGCAAAATGCGCAAGGCGCAGGAGCGCATGGAGCTGGGTAAGCCCTATGCAAGAAATATCCGTAACGTGGTAAGTCATCTGGCTCATTCTTCGCCGGAATACCGTCATACCTATATGGAAGAGCGCGAAGTCAAGCGTGTTGGTTACATTGTTGTATCTACAGACCGCGGCTTGTGTGGCGGCCTGAATGTTAACCTGTTTAAAACCATGATTACGTCCATGAAAGCCTGGCATGATGAAAATGTCGAAATCGATGTTTGTGCCATTGGTTCCAAGGGAGCGGCTTTTTTCAGCAACTACGGCGGCAATGTCATTGCGGCGATCAGAGGTGTTGGCGATAAGCCCACGGTTGAAGATCTCGTTGGCGGTGTAAAAGTGATGCTGGATAATTTTGCTGACGGCAATATAGACAAGCTGTTTCTGGTATCCAACGAATTTGTTAATACCATGACCCAGCAGCCAACAGTTGAACAGGTTTTGCCCTTACAGCCTGCTGATAGTGACGAGATGAAGCATCACTGGGATTATCTTTATGAACCCGATGCGCGCGAGTTACTTGATGGTTTGCTGGCGCGCTATATCGAATCCCAGGTTTACCAGGCTGTTGTTGAAAACAATGCCTGTGAACAGGCAGCCAGAATGATTGCCATGAAAAGTGCAACTGATAACGCAGGTGAACTTATTGATGAGCTACAGCTTATCTATAACAAAGCCCGTCAGGCAGCCATTACACAGGAACTGTCTGAAATTGTCAGTGGTGCGGCTGCCTTATAAAAATTGCGGCAACTTTCCATGGGAGCAAGCTCCAGTAGAAAGAATTTAAACAACGAATTTTTTTGAACAAATATAAATTAGTTAATAAAAAAGATAGATTAAAGAGGAACCGGACATGAGTAGCGGTCGTATCGTACAAATTATTGGTGCTGTTATTGACGTGGAATTCCCACGAGACTCTGTGCCCAAGGTTTATGATGCCTTGACGGTAGATTCAAGCGATATCACACTGGAAGTACAACAGCAGCTGGGTGATGGTGTTGTCCGTACTATTGCGCTGGGTTCCACTGAAGGCCTGCGTCGCGGCCTCAATGTCAGCGATACTGGTGCAGCAATTAGTGTACCGGTAGGTGTAGAAACACTTGGTCGCATCATGAACGTATTGGGTGACCCGATTGATGAGTGCGGTCCGATCGGCGAAAAAGAAAAAATGCCTATCCACCGTAAAGCCCCGGCTTATGATGAACAGGCAGCATCTGAAGAATTGCTGGAAACAGGCATCAAGGTAATTGACCTGGTATGCCCATTCGCCAAAGGCGGTAAAGTAGGTCTGTTCGGTGGAGCCGGTGTAGGTAAAACCGTTACCATGATGGAACTGATCAACAATATTGCAACCGAGCATAGTGGCCTTTCCGTATTTGCCGGTGTTGGTGAGCGTACTCGTGAGGGTAATGACTTTTACCATGAAATGCAGGAAGCCGGTGTTATCGATACCGAAACTTTCGGCAACTCCAAGGTATCCATGGTATACGGACAGATGAACGAGCCCCCTGGAAACAGACTGCGTGTTGCGCTGACCGGACTGACCATGGCGGAAAAATTCCGTGATGAAGGTCGTGACGTACTGTTCTTTGTCGATAACATTTATCGATATACCCTGGCAGGAACCGAAGTATCAGCACTACTGGGTCGTATGCCTTCTGCGGTGGGTTACCAGCCAACACTGGCCCAGGAAATGGGTGAATTGCAGGAACGAATCACCTCAACAAAAACCGGCTCGATTACTTCCATCCAGGCGGTATACGTACCAGCCGATGACTTGACCGACCCTTCACCGGCAACAACCTTTGCCCACCTTGATGCAACCGTTGTTCTGTCACGTGATATTGCCCAGCTTGGTATTTATCCTGCGGTGGATCCACTGGATTCCACTTCACGTCAGCTGGATCCGCTGGTCATTGGCCAGGAACATTACTCAGTAGCTCGTGGTGTTCAGTCAATTCTGCAGAAATATAAAGAATTGAAAGACATTATTGCCATTCTTGGTATGGATGAATTGTCAGAAGAAGACAAGCAGGCCGTTAGCCGTGCACGTAAAATTGAACGCTTTTTCTCACAACCTTGTACTGTGGCAGAAGTATTTACCGGTGCACCGGGTAAATATGTGTCTTTGAAGGAAACCATCAGCAGCTTTAAAGCCATTCTTGATGGCGAATATGATGACTTGCCAGAGCAGGCCTTTTATATGGTCGGCGGCATTGAAGACGTGGTAGAAAAAGCGAAATCAATGTAAGTATTGTTGTAAAAAGTATCGTAGTTAGAAATATTGTCTAACTGACGAAAAAAGTAGCAAGAAGACTGAAACAGGAATAAAACGGAATAATCATTATGGCTATGACCATGCAGTGCGATATCGCCAGTGCCGAAGAGCAGATTTTTTCGGGTACTGTTGAAACCCTGGTAGCTGCAGGCTCTCTGGGTGATCTGGGTATTCACCCGGGCCATGCTCCATTGCTGACAGCATTGATTCCAGGCCCTGTTCGCATCGTCAAAGAAGATGGTGAGGAAGAAATTTACTATGTCTCTGGTGGTTTTCTGGAAGTTCAGCCAGGCACAGTGCATATTCTTGCTGATACCGCGGTACGGGCAGATGATGTTGATGAAGCCAATGCACAACAGGCCATAAAGGAAGCGGAAGAGGCTATCCTGAATCAAGGCGCAGAGATGGAATATGCGGAGGCTGCCGCACAGTTGGCCCAGGCTGCTGCGCAAATCAGAACACTGCAGCAATTACGCAAAAAACTGGGTGGATAAATCTTCCTGACAGGATTCACCATCCAATAAAAAGGCAGCTTTCGCTGCCTTTTTTGGTATTCTAGACACCTATAAATCACCTGCGGGCCTTATCGTTTTGAAACTCAATGTTGTTGTACTGGCAGCTGGAAAAGGCACAAGAATGGCGTCTTCAATGCCAAAAGTGCTGCATAAAATTGCTGGTAAACCCCTTCTTTTACATGTGCTGGAAACTGCGCATTCACTGGAATGTGAAAACCTGCAAGTCGTTACTGGCTTTGGTTCTGAAGCAGTCGAACGCGCAATGGATAAATGGGCAACTCGTTTCGTGCTTCAGGAAGAGCAACTGGGAACAGCGCATGCTGTCATGCAAACAATAGATACTTTGGATGAAAATGCTGTTGTATTAATACTCTATGGCGATGTGCCTTTGATAAAAAAAGCTACACTGGAAGCTTTGCTTGCCCAGGTAGATGAAAACAGCATGGCGGTACTTACCTGTGATGTCCCTGATCCTACAGGGCTGGGTAGAATTATTCGGGATAAAAGTGGTCAAATATCCAGAATCGTTGAAGAAAAAGATGCAACGATTGAGCAAAAGTCAGTCATTGAGATAAATACCGGTTTTATGGCTATCCCGGTAAACAGATTGAAAACATGGCTGCCTAAAATTGAAGCCAATAACGCCCAGAAGGAATACTATCTGACCGACCTGGTTGAAGTTGCCATTGCCGACGGCTGCCGTGTCGAAACCAGCAAATGTGAGGATCAAAAAGAAGTAACCGGAATAAATGACAGAATCCAGCTTGCAGAACTGGAAAGGAAATATCAGTTGGAAATGCATGAAGAACTTATGAAAAAAGGTGTCTCTCTGGCTGATCCGGCCCGCTTTGATATCAGAGGCAATGCAACGATTGCTGCCGATGTTGAAATCGATATTAATGTCATTCTTGAAGGTGATGTCACTATAGAGCCCAATGTAAAAATTGGCGCTGGCTGCATTCTAAAAGATTGCCATATTGGTTCAGGCACAGAATTACACCCATACACCATGATAGATGACGCGGTTATTGGAAAAGACTGTCAGCTAGGTCCTTTTGCCAGAGTAAGGCCCGGTACCGAGTTAAAAGATTCCGCCAAGCTAGGAAATTTTGTAGAAATAAAGAAAGCAGTGATTGGTGAAGGCAGTAAAGTGAATCATCTGTCCTATGTTGGTGATGCTGAACTTGGTAAATATGTAAATGTTGGTGCAGGTACAATTACCTGTAACTATGATGGTGTAAATAAATTTAAAACCATCATTGGCGATGGTGTTTTTATTGGCTCAAATGCTGTTCTTGTTGCACCAGTAGAAATTGAAGCCGGCGGTTTTGTGGCTGCCGGATCCACCATTACCAAACCGGTTAAAAAAGATCAGCTGGCAGTAGGGCGAAGCAGGCAATCAAATATTGAAGGCTGGAAACGGCCGGTTTCCAAGAAAAAATAACTCCAAAAGAAGAAAGATATGTGCGGTATTGTAGGTGCCATTGGGCGCAGAAATGTAAGTGGAATTCTTCTGGAAGGTCTTAAAAGGCTGGAATACAGAGGCTATGATTCTGCCGGCCTCGCTGTAATAAGCAGAAAAGACAAAAACCTGGCCTGTGTGAAAGCAGTGGGTAAAGTTCAGGCCCTGGAAGACAAGGTCAAAGAAAGTCCTGTAGATGGCGCAATCGGTATTGCCCATACGCGCTGGGCCACTCATGGGAAACCTACCCATGAAAATGCACATCCCCATTTGTCTCATGATCGCCTGGCATTGATTCACAATGGCATCATTGAAAACTTTCTGATTCTGAAGGAAGAGTTGCTCAAAAAAGGTTACCAATTCAAAACAGAAACAGACACAGAAGTTATTGTGCATTTAATTCATATGTTTCTCAACGAAGAAGAAATGCCATTTATTGATGCGGTAAGCAGAACAATCAGCTTACTTGATGGCGCCTATGGATTGGCAGTGATAGATAAGGAAGACCCGAAACGTATAATTGTGGCACGCAGTGGTAGTCCGCTGATAATAGGGGTTGGCATTGGCGAAAACTTTATTGCTTCGGATCCTGCGGCACTAGGGCAGGTTACTGACCGGTTTATCTATCTTGAAGAAGGCGATATCGCGGAAATAAAAGCCGAAAAGATTAGAATCTTTAATGGCGGAGAAAAAGTTAAACGTGAAATAGTACGCTTAAACCAGAACCTTGAAGATTCCGTTAAAGGTAAGTATCGCCATTTCATGATGAAGGAAATTTTTGAGCAACCTGAGGTTGTCAGAAATACACTGGCGGGAAAGCTCAGCAAAACACATGTCCTTGAAGAAGCCTTTGGCATCAATGCAAAAGAAATTTTTGATAAGACTAAACGAGTACAAATAGTTGCATGTGGCACTAGTTACCATGCTGGTATGATTGCAAAATTCTGGTTTGAAAATATTGCGCGCATGCCCTGCGCTGTTGATATTGCCAGCGAATATCGTTATCGCAATATGTTGGTCCCTGATGATTGTCTATTTGTTACCATCTCTCAATCTGGTGAAACTGCCGACACCCTGGCGGCATTGCGTTACGCTAAAGCAGCGGGTTATGTTGGCTGTATGGCGATCTGTAATGTTGCCAACAGTTCAATACAGCGCGAGTCTGATTTTTCAATCATGACGCTGGCAGGCAGAGAAATAGGAGTAGCATCAACAAAAGCTTTTACTACACAGCTAGCGATACTGACGCTGTTGTGTATTGTATTGGCCCGACGCAATGGGCTTAGCGATGAAAATGAGCATGAACTGGTTGAAAACCTGCATGAGCTTCCAGAGATTTTGCAGAAAACATTAGCGCTGAGTGAGCAAATAAGAAAAGTATCATTGGATTTTGCAGACAAGCGCCACTCACTTTTTCTGGGAAGAGGCGTTCAGTATCCGGTCTCCAAGGAAGGCGCATTAAAACTGAAAGAAATTTCATATATCCATGCAGAGGCTTATCCGGCCGGTGAATTGAAGCATGGGCCGCTTGCACTGGTAGACAATGAAATGCCGGTAATCGCTGTAGCACCTAATGATGAGCTATTGGAAAAACTGAAATCGAATTTACAGGAAGTCAGTGCGCGTGGCGGACAGCTCTATGTTTTTGCCGATGCGGAAGCCGGTTTTAAAAACGATGAAAACATCACCGTAATAAATGTTCCTCACTGCTCCGAATTCCTGGCTCCCATTATTTACACTATACCTCTCCAGCTCTTGTCCTATCATGTTGCGGTTATTAAAGGCACGGATATCGATCAGCCAAGGAACCTGGCGAAATCAGTAACTGTCG